>JAHQWY010000294.1 GCA_029856445.1 Promethearchaeia archaeon | reverse complement strand
TTTTAACTAAATTTTTTTTCTCTTGTAAATCTGATTGCCTTGAAATCATTATTCGTTGTGCCATAGGTGAACCTGCACCGTGCATTGATTCTGTTTTATAACTGACAGAAGAAACACCCATGGTCAAATTTTCAATGAATCGTAATACTTTATAACGATCTTCAGCACATAAACCTTCACAAGTAACAAGATATTTCTTTAATAATGGTCCAATTTCTTTCGATTTGAAATCAGCTTCAGAAGGTAACGTACATATAATTCCTCCTGCTATATCTTCTGCTAATCTCCCAATTTCATATGGAAATCTTGTAACATTCTGTTTGCATACATTTGCCAAAAGCATATCCATTTCGTAATTTCCCGCCTCTCTCTGGAATCCCAAAGAACTACATGCAATCCCACAGCTATAAATCGTTTCATTTAAATGTACCATCTCAACAAGTTTATCTCTAATATGCGATGCTTTATCTGTTCCATTATATTCGGAAATCAAAGCAGCAGCTCCAATAAGAACATCTCCCACTCCAACTTTACAACCTCCATAAGATTGACGATGAAATCCTCCAAAGCGGTTAACTAACTCTCCAGAAAACTCAATTTCCCCTTTCATAAAAATATTTTCGTTTGGTACATATACATCTTCAAAAATAACAAAGATTTCTTGTCCACCATATTTAAAATTTCCAATATCTAATTTTCCTTCTTCCATTTTCCGAGTATCACATGATTGTCTTCCATATACCAAGGTTATCCCCTTACTATTCGTATCTATCCCAAAACTAACAGCATATTCCTCCTCACCAGGTCTTAAAGCTAGTGTTGGCATTACAATTACTCTATTAGAGTTTAGATATCCTGTTTGATGAACTTTTGCTCCGCGAACTACAATACCATCATCATTTTCTTCAACAATATGAAGGTATGCATCTGGATCAGATTGCTGATTCGGTCTTTTACTTCGATCCCCTTTAGTATCTGTCATTGCGCCATCAACCATTAAATCTTGATTTTGTACCTCAATCCAATATTTTTTAAATCGATGGTGGTATTCGGTTCCATATTTTTTATCCACTTCGTAGGTTACACTATATAGTGCGTTTCCAGCATCAAATCCTACGCATCGCTGAAAACAGCATGCCGTATATTGCCCTAAAAGCCTTTGCATTTTTACTTTTTTAATCAAATCGTCAACAGACTGATGGATATGTGTAAATCGATTTATTAATTCACCTGTCAAATGAGAAGTTGCCGTCATAATATCTTTATATTCATCCATTTGTGCCAATTCATAGATTTTCATTACTGTTTTAATTGAAGGTTTAATAATAGGGTGATTCCAAAATTCTTCCACCTTTTCTCCAAACATATACAAATTTACGGTTCTTTTAATACTTTCTAAGTATTCTTCTGGTGTTTTTAATGGCATAATTTTTAAATATTCTTAATAGATCTAATTAGATTGAAAATTGATAATTTAGTATTATAAAAATCTAAGTTTTTAATATTTAATTATAATGGTGTATAATTTGGTTTAGGCTTATTCTTTAGATAATAATACACTATTCTTCTTGGAATGACTCTTCCTCACTGTTTTTTTTAGAATTAGCAGTTTGAGGGTATCTTTGAGATTGCTCTTCCAAATAACTTATCCTTTTTTCTAAAATAGTCATAGTTTCGATAATATTATTTATAATTTTATTTGTTTCTCTAAGTTCAAAATGGAGATCCCCGAGTTGATTCAACATAAATGTCATAACCTTGGTTTCATTAACTGGTTCGATTAACCAATTAATCACATTTTGTATAAATCGGTGATTGTCAAAAGAATTTGAACCAATATTTAAATCTGAGGTAAATATATCAATATCTCCAATTGCAACGACCTTACCTTGTCCAAATTCAGAATATGCTGCAATAATTTGCTTTTCTTCTTCACCTTCTTTTATCCACTGTTCAGTAGAGCTATTAAATATCTCTGGCCAAGATTCTTCATTAGATTGCAACAGTGGTTTAGCGCCTTTACTCAAGAAAATCGAACATGCTCCTCCTATTTTCATTTCCCTAATATGTTTTGTTAATTGATGTTTTAAAAAATCTTGAATGTGTAAAATACTTGTACAATTTTGATTCGCTTGATTTACTTCTTTAATAAGATTTTTTTCGAATTTAATTCCAAATTTGCCAGAAATATCATTTATATTGGTTTTTTGAAGGTAATCAGAGCCATATTCACTCAATAATAATAGTCCTCCTCCAGATCTGACAAAATCTACAATAATTTTAATCTCAGAGGTTGAAAAGAAATCATCAATAGGATTCCCTATAACTAAAAGATCCACATCTCTCAATATTTCTTTTGTAAGATGTTCATTCTTGTTCTTTTTAATGTTTAGATCCAATCTCCTTAGTAGATTTAAGAATTCAGAGAATTCTTTATCTTCAATATTTAACATTTCATTGTGAGCAACATCAAATAAAATGGTTTTTTTCAGCATTTTTTCGGCGTCTTGAAAGAAATAATCTCTCTAAGGGGGGTTTGTTGATTATTAATAGCTTATTAAAACAAGGTTATGTCTCTAATGAAAATTCAAATATAAAAATCATTACATATCATTCTCTTTATACCAAAAATTTTTTAAACTGTTTATAATACTCTTTTTTGGATTAAACTAAGTGATACAATTTTAAAAAAAATGTCAGTGGAAAAGATTTATGAGTGATAACATTGCTGTAATAGGCCTCTCGTGGGGAGTTTAATAATGCAGATCGCAGGTTAACCCTATACGAGGGGAAAGGCAAATTTGTTGATTATCTAGCGCAGAAAGCAGATATCGTCGTAAGATATAATGGAGGAAATAATGCAGGTCATACAATTGAGGCTAACGGGATTAAATATAAATTCAAGCTCATCCCCAGTGGAGCTCCTTTAGAAAAAGAATGTGTTATTGCGAATGGATGCGTTGTTGATCCCAAGGTTTTACTCGAAGAAATAGATAATTTGAAAAAACTTGGTAAAAAGATAAACCTAAAATTAAGTTCAACTGCACACGTGATCTTTCCGTTCCATAGAATTTTGGATGGTCTCGAAGAAGAATCAAAAGGCCAATATAGTGCGGGTACGACCAAAAGAGGTATTGGTCCCACATATTCCGATAAAGCTGCACGCTGGGGGATTCGAGTATTTGATTTAATACACCCTGAATTTCTAAAGCCAAAATTAGAAAAACTATTTGAAATTAAAAAAAAACTTATCAATGCTTATGATCCAAATTGGAACGAATCTTTTGAATCAATATATCAAGAATATAAAGAATATGGGGAGAAACTTAAACCATATGTAATTGATACGGCTTATTATTTAAATAAATCAATTGATGCCGGCAAAAAGCTTTTGTTTGAAGCAGCTCAAGGAAATCTTTTAGGTATTGATCATGGCTTCTATCCCTTTGGCACATCATCTAGCTCGAATGCGCTAGGGATTTCTGCTGGTACAGGTATCCCACCTAAAAAAATAAAAAAAATATTAGGAATAATAAAAGCTTATACATCACGGGTTGGAGCTGGAAAGTTTCCTACAGAACTTTTTAATAAAACTGCTGAAAAAATTCGAGAACAAGGTCATGAATATGGAACAGTTACAGGAAGACCACGTAGAGTAGGATGGATTGATCTCTTCAATATAAAGTATGGGATAATGATTAATGGGATAGATAAAATCGTGATTACTCTTTTAGATGCTTTACAGGGAATAAATCCTATAAAAATGTGTACTGACTATGAACTAGAAGGAGAAATTCTCGAAAGTTGGCCAATACAACATGAAATAATTGAAAATTGTAAACCGATATATAGAACTTTCGAAGGATGGGATGAACTAACACGAGATCAGTGGTTAAAAATTGCACTAGAAGGTTATGATGCTTTACCAAATACAATGAAAGTGTATATTCAAGCGATAAAAGATGAACTAGAAACTGATATTGCCATGATCTCAATTGGTCCCGATAGAACTGAAACTATAGTGTTAGATGAAAATATCTTTTAAATATTGATTTTTTATTTATCTTTTTTTTACAAAAATCTTAAAAATTAGGGTTTTCAGCCATCTTTAATTTAAATCCCTTACCACAATAAAAGCAAAAAGCGATTCCTCTTGAGATTAGAAGAGATTCCATTGATTTTGTAGTTTTTTGGCCACACTCAGTACAGTAACTTGGAATTCTTATTTCGTTTCTTTCGATTAAGTTTGGTACGTGATGAGGAGGAATTGCTGAAATTTCGGGAGGTTTTGGTATTGTTTCTTCTTTTTTCTTAGATTTTCCAGTAATAGCATAGTATAATGCTTCAAATAATTTATAAAGACCAAGAAAAATGGCTTTGAAAAGGTAATATAATCCTTTAAATAAATAATATAATAAATATGCTACACCCTTCAAAATGTAGTAAACCAAAACTAAAGCAAGTATAGAAAGTACTATAATGCCAATGAGGATTAAAATTTGGTTAAGTAAAGGTAATCCTAAAAACCATCCAATGGGATCTTCCCATATATAATCCCATCCAGTTTGAAATATACTCCAATCAATATTCATATTCATTCTTAAGTAAAAATAGTAATCGAACTAATAAATAAAAATTGGAGTCCAGTTTTTATTAATAAAATATCTATAAAATTAGTTGGGGAATCTTTATTATCTAAAGCATATTAACCCAAAACGGTAAATATAATTAGTTGGTGGCCATTCGATATTAAGTTTTA
>JAHQWY010000293.1 GCA_029856445.1 Promethearchaeia archaeon | reverse complement strand
ATAATAATATAATAAGGCAGCAAAACAAACATCTAAAATCATATTTGTTAGAAGAATTAAAAATATTAGGAAAGTTGCTATGTCTATATTAGTTGTACTTTTTTCAGCGTCCTTTCAAGTAATGGTGAAAAAATTATATATATGAAAGATTGATTAATACCTAAATCTATAATCCCTATAATGTATTAAATGGTTTCTTCACTTTTTCCTTTTTTTGTTTAAATAATTTCATCTGATTAAGGAATCACTCTTAACAGAATATATAGGATCAGTAAAAATGGTAGTAGCGTTTGGAAAAATAAAGGATGTTAATCAGGTTAAAAAAAAGTTGGATCAAGTAGTTAGGTGTCCTAAATGCGAAAAGAAGATAAAAATAGGTATAGAATTAGAGGTGGTAAATAAATCAAGTGCTTTAAAAAATATCTATTTTCCACATATTTACATCCACGGAAAACCTTTACACGCATTAATCTGTTATCTAAATGCTGAACTAAAAGTGCGAAATATTGGAATTATTGAAAGCATTGAAATTTCAAGAGATTTTGAAACCTTTAACCAATTACTAAATAAATGGATGAATCCGTATTAATTTCTCTTATACACGATAATTCACTTCTTTAGGCAGTTATCAAGTGATTTTTTGATTTCTTCCCCCAGTATATCGATTATTCTACAGTTACACTAATTATGAATTTTGGTTCATGAGTTAAATTGGCATAATCTTCAATTTTAGTATCTTTAGAAATAATCGAGGAATTTTCCTGTCCCTTCATGAAAATATCATATTTTGTTAAGAATTTTAGAATATATTCATTTTCAAATTCTAACCAGTAGACTTTTTTAAAGATATCATGACTATTTTTTCTAAAAATATATGATTTCTTTATTCTACTCCAATTTAATCGTTTCATAACATTCATTTTCCAATTCACTCTAAGTTTTATTGAATTAGTATACTCATGTTATTTAAAGAAAAATTTTTCAAATTTAATTGAGATTTACATCCAGAAATGATCTTAATATTCCTAAACCTGAAATTAAAGCATTTAACATATAACTTTTTTTTACAGTTCGAACTTTGCTTGAAGTTTATTTTGTAAAACTAAATATGAGAGACCAATATTACTTAGAATAAGTAAAAACTCATAAACAAGGTGAATAATTACGGGTTTAGAAACAACAATAAAAAGAAATCAGGATTTAACAGATATAATTATACCCTTTTCTGACGTTTCCAGCCAGAAAAAGGAAGATTATATTTATAATGGAGAAGAAAAGATACCGTTTGCAGAAAGACATCCAATATTTCAAACTCTCATGTTATATGAATTTATAGAATTTCATTCTGAAAATTAAATAAGGATGAATTAAAATAAGTAGAGTTAATACTTAACTTTCTTGACATATCCAAAAAAAATAACTAAACCTATAATTATATCAATAATTTCGGTTATAACTATAAACAATGCATTTTCTCCGATTATATTCTGAGCTATAGGTCTGAGTACATTTGAAAATAGATAACCTGTAAATCCTATAGCAATAATTAATGGATGTACTTGAGACAATCTTTTATTGTGGTATGAAAAGTAAAATATCCAAGTTATAACTAATAACGAAAGTACAACAAAAATTGCAAAATTTATCCCAGCAAAAATAGTATTCGGTGTAATAATTATTATTATCGCTTCTATTATAGCAATTAGAACTAGTATCTTCAATGAAATGATGTTTATTTCCTTAGAATCATTATACTTTTTGATTTTTCCATTCACTTGTAGTAAAGTAAATATCATCATGATACTGAGGAAAATCATAGGAGCAAGTGTGCCTATTACTGATAATTGTCGAATCTTTAAATACGTTAAATAAACTTCTGGACTCACACTGGGGTATAGAAAATTCGTTAGAATGTCTAACAATTTACCAAACATTAAAACAAGGAAAAACATCCCAAAAAGAAAAGGAAGGTCTGATGTGTAGATTTCCTCTTGAGAAAACCATCGAATAAACAAATATAATGCCATACCTGCCAGAATGGATATTCTAATTATTAAAGCTATTAATACCAGGAATGCACCATCGATGGTAGTTATTGTTGTTTCCATAATATCCATATTGATTAAATAAAGTAAGCTAACAACCACTATGCCAATACAGATACCTACTATTAAAATTAAAAGGTATTTCCGTCTTTTTTCCATCCCAACCATCTCATATTTTTACTTCAGAAATAGTTTTTTTGTTATTTTTGAATATTCTACAATTAAATTGGAATTTTTTTTTTTAAAATCCACTAATTCTAATACCATTTTTTTATAGAAAAAGAGAAAAAAGCAAAAACAAGGAATTAATAAGTATTTTTTCTTATTTAACTTGAGTTAAATAATTATAAGGTAAGGTTATTTTTTTCTAGAAACCACGAATCTATTAAGAATGTCTGTTTTGTGTTTTTTTCCGCATTGTACTGTGATTTAATTGTAGATTTAGGTATCCATATATCTTCTCCATTATTTATTGCTATTCGTATAGCTTTTTCTGTTTCACCTGAAATTATTCCCTCCAGTCTTCTTATTTTCTCTCCTAAATTCATTTCTTCACGAATTGTTAATCCATCATCTGTTATGTTATTTTGTTTCACTAAATTATTTGTATCTTTTAAACTACTATTAACAAACGATTTACTCGTGTCTGGTACAGTTGAATATTCAATTTTTTCTTCTAAAATATGACTTAATAATAATCTTAAAATCTCTATTTGTGTGAAACTTAACATCTTTGGATAATCTCCCACATTAAACCAAACTTTATTATCACCTTCCCAGCTAACAGAAATAGGAGTTTTTTCATTTTTAAAACTGTGTACTGTGGACCATGACTTACTTTTCTTCTTTAGGACTTCAAGAATCATTACAATTTCTTCCAAACCACATTTAATCGTTTTTCCTTCTCGATTTGATAATTTTTCCCAAGTACCATCATTTTTCTTTTTAATGAAATTCATGAATATGAATGAATCACTCCTCGAGGAACTCTGAATGAACATTCCAGTACTTTGACCAAAAAAACTTTGACTATGGACATCTACCATTTTTCCCACAATTGATATTGAATTTATTAAAATAATTCTTTCGAAATATTTAAAGAAAAAGAGAAAACTGATTTTGTGAAAAAGACTTTAAAAGAAATTTACAAATTTCTCATTCTCTCTTCCTTTATATCGTTGATTTACTTCATGCTTCATAAATTCAGTTTTCTCAGAAAGAAGAATAGTAAAATCTCAAATGGTATTACATACTAAATCATGAAATCTAAATCGTTAAATTATTTAATACCTGAAATGGAATCTAAATCTGAATCATTTGCCCATAAAACAATAAAACACTGGTTTTACAATAAAATTTTAGAAAATAATCCGCAAGTAATTGAAGCCTCCCTAGAGAAATATTTCGAAACTCGACGAGCTGATGTATATTTTAAATTTAATACAGGACAAGAAATAGTAGTAGAAATTCAAAACTCTCCAATAACTTCAAAAGAGATTACCCTCCGGACAAAAGATTATAATAACAGGGGAATTTATGTTTTGTGGGTATTTTATGGGGATGGAAAGGGAGTAGGGTCACCTAAAAGCCCCCACCATCTTAAAGATATGAAAATCTCCCCTGCTGAAATACGACTACATCAACTTTACAGAGGGAGAGTATATTATGTAAATATCCAGTATCAAGAAGAAAAATTCCAACCAACCAAACCATATGCTTTACATTTCTCCTTTTCTGATACATTCTCACCAATCCTATTTAGAAAAAGATTTGATTCCTTTTTTATTCGAAATGTAAACTATACTTTTATCCCGAATTGGATTTTGTTTTGTGCGAACTATGGTAATTATAAAATTGCTAGATTTTATGATCGAAATGCAAAAAGTAGTCTCGTGGAATTATTAAGAGGATTTGCTATACGAAATAATATTTTCTGCAACAATTCTTTTTACAAAATAAAAAATACAAAAAAGTTTTATAAATTAACCTGTAATGTGATTGAAGATGAATACGGTAAAAATATTATCATTGACGCCTTAATACGGCTGATAGAAAACAAAAACTATATACTAAACAAAAAATACCTGGTAAAAATTAAAAAAAAGCTTAATAAAAAAGTTAAAACCAAAATTGGTAAATATTCAAGTTAGATAGTATTAAATGATAATATCTTATTCATTTCTCCTTTTATTATTACAACTTTGTCATTATATATTCTCCACCGTTGAAATTAAACCAGAAATTAATAAATTCGAATAAAATATTATTAGGTTTATAATCAGAATTTTAAAAAAGTGGTTAATAAAAAATGACAATGACCCAAAAATCATTCCCAGATGCTACAATATTAGATGTAGATCTTACAAGTGGGAAAATATCCAAAAGAAATCTTTCTGGAGATATTTATAAATTATATCCAGGTGGATCTGCGTTAGGAGTATATTTAATGTTACAAGAGCAGAAACCAAATGTTGATCCCTTTTCTCCCGATAATTTACTGGTATTTTCTGTATCCCCATTAACAGGTCTTCCTGTAAGTGGAACTAGTCGGTTAACAATTAATACGAAGAGCCCGTTAACAGGCGGTTGCGGAGATAGTCAAGCAGGAGGAAATTTCCCGGCTTACTTAAAAGCTAATGGTTATGATGCGATAGTTGTTCGTGGAAAATCAAAAAAGCCATCATATATATATATTGATGGAGAAAGAGTTGAATTCA
>JAHQWY010000292.1 GCA_029856445.1 Promethearchaeia archaeon | reverse complement strand
ATAAGGATCGCTACATAAAGGGCAGTTTTTAGAATGCAATAACCAATCTGCTAAACAATGATAATGAATCGGGTGTCCATTATCACACTCAAAATATGAATGACTAATGTCATCTACGGTTAAGTGGCAAACTATACAAGAAGGCATAGTATCTCTATTGTAAACTTCTCTATTAACTATTGGCTTAAATCCAATAAGTTTTATATATTAAAATTATAGACTTAAGACTTTTAAGAATATCTTTTTAGTAATAATTTGATAAATAATTATATAGTACTTATGTTACTAATAGGTTAAGAACATATTTATCAGCAAAAATTAAATAATGGTAGAATATTCCTTGGCAGTAAACAGAAATGAGCTTTTTTTGGAATTTTTTAATCGATTTCTAGAAATTAATAAAGATGTTGAAGCGGTTATTGTAAGTGATCAACAAGGTTTGGTCATAGCTGGTGAAAAAAGAAAAGATATTAATATGGAAATTGTATCAGTTTTAACTTCAATTATTAATCCCATATTGGAAAGGATTCGTAATGAATTCGCTTTCAGAGAATTTGGAACAGCTAGTTTTGATACAGAATTTTATAGGCTCTTATTTATTTCTCTAGATGAAAGTAGAACTTTAAGCGTAGTGCTTAATAATATGGCATCTGTTGATAAAGCCTCACCTTATGCATATCTACTTGCAGAAAAAGCAGTTCAAATACTTAATGCAGAAGAAGGGGATAACATACAAATGACGATTCCTCATTTTGAGTATGAAACCGATGCTTCTGCAACCGAAGAAAGAGTAAAAAATCAAATTTATCAAATGAGATTAGATCAAGGCGGGACCTATCGATTCAAGTTTGTCATTATTGGAGATCATGAAGTAGGTAAAACTTCTTTAGTAAGACGATTTGTGGAAAATAAATTCTCACATGATTATCGTGCTACAATTGGATTGAATATTTTAAGCCATAATATAGAGTTTTATGGTAATAATGTGGCTTATTCATTATGGGATATAGGAGCTCAATCATTTTTCGCAAGATTTCGCCAAACCTATTACCTAGGAGCCCAAGCTGCGTTTATTGTGTTTGATTTAACAAAAAAAGAATCCTTTGATAATATTATGAAATGGTATAATGAATTAGAAAAATTCATTGACCAAAGAAAGATTCCACTAATTATAATTGGAAATAAAAAGGATTTAACAGATCAGAGAGCAATTGCTTATCAAGATGGTGTTGATATAGTAAGTAACTTTTCAAAAAATGTTAAAATAAAGGCTTCATACATTGAAACTAGTGCACTAACAGGGGAAAACGTAGAAGATGCATTTACATTAATAGCATATCACTATATCTCTCAAAGTAAGCAAGAAGAAGAGGATAGACTGAAAAATGACCTATTAGATGAACTGAATTTAATTTTAGAGAAAAGAAAAAAACAAGGTGTAAATTTGGAAAACCTATTAACATTAACGGTCATATCAGAAAATGAATTCTGGAGTCCGGGCTTACAAATACTTTCTAATATTAATAGTGAGTATAAACTTGAGAAACTTAAAGATAATTTTGATGAAAAAGTGTATATATTCTCTAATGGAGTAATTCTAAAGAATTATCTCTATAAAAACTTTGATGTAACCCATTCAGATGGCGTTTTTTGTATCTTTGATGCCCGTTATGAGGATCATATAGATCCAGAATGGAAAGACGTTGTTAAAGATATCATAAGGGGCATAGAGGAGAATAAGGTAGTCTTAATCGGGATAAGAGTTACTGAAAAAAGTGACTGGTCTCTAATAATGGAAGAATTCAATGTAAACGAACTATTAGAGCAAAAAATGATCTCTTTATTATTCTTCAAAATAGGAGTTGAATATAGATTAGAAATATATGATCAACTCAAGGTCATGCTAAATACAATCAAATATCTTTAATCAAAAATAGCTTACAATTTATAATAAAAAATAATAAATGGAATTTTTATTAAATAGATAAAAATAAATGGAGATTAGAATCCTTGGTATTACGTAAAAATAAGCTATTTGTTGATTTATTCAATGAATTTTTAGAGATAAATAAGGAAGTTGAAGCAGTTATTGTCTCAGATAGTGAAGGTTTAATTATTGCTGGTGAAAAAAGAAAAGATATAAACATGGAATTGGTTTCAGTCTTAACTTCAATTGTAAATCCTGTTTTACAACGTATGCGTCATGAATTCGCTTTTAAGAAATTTGGCAATGCGACCTTTGATACTGAAGAACATCGCTTATTATTTATTTCTGTTGATGAAGAACGAATATTGAGCTTGGTGCTTGATAGTATGGCTTCAATTGAGAAAATGTCACCATATGGATTATTTCTTTCTGAAAAGACTGCCCAAATTTTAAATGCTGAACAAGGTGATTTAATTCAAATCTCTGTTCCCAACTTTGAATATGAAGCAGAGAATGTGATGCGACTCAAAAATCAACTATATCAAATGGAATTAGCTACACAAGGGGAATACAGATTTAAGTTTGTTATTTTGGGCAATCATGAGGTTGGTAAGACCTCTATTATTCGTAGATTCGTTGAAAATAAATATTCAGATGATTATCGCGCAACCATCGGTCTCAATGTTTTAACTCATACTTTTGAATTCTTCGGAAGTGAAATTGGAGTGACTCTATATGACTTGGGTGCCCAAAAATATTTCCGACGTTTCCGAAAAGTCTATTATTCAGGAGCTCAAGCAGCTTTTATAGTTTTTGATTTAACAAATCGTGAATCATTTGAGAATATTATGAATTGGTATCAAGAATTAAAAGACTTTGCAGCAGATGAGGATATCCCAATTGTTATTGTAGGAAATAAATCTGATTTAAAAAAGGAACGCCAAATATTTTACCAAGAAGGAGTAAAACTATCTAATAGATTATCTGAGATGGAGAAAGTTAATTTATCATATATTGAAACAAGTGCTTTAACAGGAGAGAATATTGAAGATGCTTTTAATTTGATTTCATATCATTACGTAATGAAAAGTAAAGAACTAGAGGATAATAGACGGAGTGATATTTTATATGAAAAGATTGTGTCCATTTTAAAGAAAAAAATTGTTTTAACCTTATCATTTATTACAGAAAACAAAATGTGGAGTCCTGGTCTGCAAACTCTTACTAAAATAAAAAAATTAGGAGAAAGTACATCAATAAGAGATTATGAAGACGAACAGGTTTTCCAATATTCTAATGGTTTGATAATAAAGCAGCATTTGTACTCAGCTGTTGATGATGTCTCAAGTTCTGATGGGGTATTTTGCATTTTTGACGTCAGAAACAAGGATCATGTAGATCCAGAATGGAAATACATTATTATAAAAATCATCGAAAATATAAAGAGTAATGGTGTTGTCCTAATTGGAATTAGGGCTTTAGAAAGCAGTAGTTGGTCACAAATTATTGAAGAATTAAATGTTGATGAACAACTCGATGAGAAATCAATAGATCTACTCTTTTTTAGAATTGGGGTTGATTTTCGCATTGATATATTTGACCAAATGAAATCTATGCTTTCTAATATTAATGATAAGTATTAATACGCTATTTTCTACTTTTTTAAGTTTTTTTTGAGTTTTTCAGTTATTAAATCTCCCATTTCTCTTGTGTTTCGAGTTTTTATCTCCGGATTCTTTAGATCAATAGTTCGGCCCTCTATCAAAGCTTCTTCAACGGAATTTTCTATTAATTTTGCAATATTCGGAGAGTGAAATGATTCTTGCATCATTAATTTTACACTAAGGATTGCTCCAATGGGATTTGCTATTCCTTTCCCTGCTATATCGGGAGCAGAACCATGAATTGGTTCATACATAGAAACCTTACCTGGGTGGATATTACCACTTGACGCCATGCCTAAACTTCCTATAAGAAAGGCACCCTCATCACTAATAATGTCCCCAAACATATTCCCTGTTACAACCGTTTGGAAAGAGTCTGGTTTCCTTATTAGCCATTGACAAAAAGCATCTATATAAATATCTTCTTTATTTATTTCAGGATATTTCTCTCCTATCTCGTGAAAAATTTTTCTCCATAATCGACTCGGATTTAAAACATTAGCTTTATCAACAGAAGTAACTTTTGAATGATTCAAACTTTTGGCAAGTTCAAAAGCATAATTTATGATACGCTCGCAGCCTTTTCTTGTATAAACCATAGAATTTTCTGCGGTTTCATCTGTCAATACAGCACCTTTATTTGCGTAAAGACCTTCTGTATTTTCCCTTACAAATGCAATGTCTATTCCCTTCCCGATAAACTCATCTTTAAGAGGACACCGATCTCTTAATGAATCATACAGTTTTATAGGTCTTAAATTAACATATAAATCTAATTTTTGTCTTATCTGCAATACTGCAACCTCGCCTACTCCAGGAGGCAGATCTGGTAAGCCTACTGCCCCAAATAAAAGAGCATCAGAATTTTTAATAGTTTCAAATGATTGGTTTGGCAAACTTTTCCCAGATTTTTTATATACATTTCCTCCTGCAGGAGCTTCCTTAAAATCAAATTCAAAATCTGTATATTCAGAAATAACCTTTAATACTTTAAGTCCTTCTTCAACCACTTCGGGGCCAACTCCATCTCCACCACAATAAGCAATAATTTTCTTCAAATAAATCATCTACTCTTAAATAATTCTAGTTAGTTATTAGAAAAGATAAATAGAATAATTTCCAATAATTTTTAAAAACTTATTTTCTTTGCAACTTATTAACAAACTCATTATGA
>JAHQWY010000291.1 GCA_029856445.1 Promethearchaeia archaeon | reverse complement strand
GTTGAATATGTAAAATCCTTACCTAATGTAATATATGCTGAACATAATCTATATACTTGCTCTGCTGATACTCAAACGAATATTAAAGAAAAAATAACAAAAAATCAGCTAAACAGAGTCATAGTTGCGTCATGTACTCCAAGAACTCACGAACCATTATTTCAAGCAACTATACAAGAAGCTGGATTAAACAAGTATCTCTTTGAAATGGTAAATATCCGAGATCAATGTTCATGGGTTCACATGCATGAAGCTGAAAATGCAACAGCGAAGGCAAAAGACTTGCTAAGGATGTCAGTGGCTAAAGCCGCACAATTAATCCCGTTACAAGAACAAGAAATAGATGTAATCAATAAGGGTTTAATTATAGGTGGTGGTGTATCTGGGATGACTTCGGCTTTAAATTTAGCATCTCAAGGTTTTGAAATATTTTTAATCGAAAAGGAAGATTCACTCGGAGGATTCGCAAAAAATATTTTTCAAACACTTGAAAATGACGACATTCAGGATTTTCTTACAAATCTAATACAGGATGTTGAAAACACTAAGCTGATTAGAATATTTACAGAAGCTCAAATTAATTCAATATCGGGTTACATAGGCAATTTTACCACAAACATATCTTATGGAAAAAACAACAAAAATATTGATCTAGAACATGGAACAATCATTGTGGCTACTGGCGCAAAGGAATATTCACCAAAAGAATACAAATACGGAGAAGATCATAGAGTTATATCGCAAATTGACTTTGAAAAGACTCTTTTTACATCTGATGATGTTAAAAAATTAAAATTAATTGTTATGATACAGTGTATTGGCTCTAGAAATGAAGAACACCCTTACTGTAGTAGGGTATGTTGTTCAGAATCCATAAAAAATGCATTAAAAGCAAAAGAAATCAATCCAAATCTTGAAATAATAGTTTTGTATCGCGATATTCGTACGTATGGATTCAAGGAAAAATATTACAATCTTGCAAGAGAAAAAGGAATTATTTTCCTTAGATTTGATGAAGATAAATCTCCAGAATTAAAAATAAAAAATAATAAATTAAATTTAATAGTTGAAAATCCCGATATTGGCGAATTGGAAATAATTCCAGACTTAATTGTCTTGAGTACAGGTCTAGTTGCACCAACAGAAGAAAATGAAGATCTGGCAAAAATGTTGAAAGTACCTCTTAATGAGGATAAATTCTTTCTAGAAGCTCATGTAAAATTAAGACCAATTGATTTTGCGACCGATGGTATTTTTTTATGTGGATGTGCCCATTCACCTAAAAATATTCGGGAATCTATTGCCCAAGCCAATGGAGCCGCTGCTCAAGCAGTTAAGGTTTTATGTGCTAAAAAAATTGTAACATCTGGTCTAGTTGCTACTGTAATAGAAGATAATTGTATTGGATGCGGAAATTGTGTTGAAGTTTGTCAGTTTAATGCTATAGAATTAATAGAACAGGAAAAAATGTTTGAAGATTGCATTATTACTATTAAAAAATCTCATGTCAATTCTGCATTATGTAAAGGATGCGGAACATGTGGAGCACAATGCCCAAATTCTACAATTGTTATCAAACATTTTGGATTTGAGCAGATAAATGCCATGATTTCAGCTTTATTAGTCTAGAATTAAATTATAATTAATAAAAAAACTGAAAAATATTGATAGTTCAAGAAAAAAAAGGAAAAATTGTAGAATTTACTCCCAATATTTTATGTTTTTGTTGTAATTGGTGTAGTTATGCAGGAGCAGATTTGGCTGGTGTATCACGATTTCAATATCCTCCAACTATTAAAATAGTAAGAGTTATGTGTTCTGGTAGAGTAGATCCCGCCTTCATTTTAGAAGCTTTTAAAGATGGGATAGATGGAGTCATTGTAACAGGATGTCATATCGGCGATTGTCATTACCTTAAAGGTAATGAATTTGCAAAAGAGAGATTTGAACGTTTTAGAGAAACCCTAAAAATTTTTAACCTTGATAAGAGATTTAGGCTTGAGTGGATAAGTGCATCAGAAGGGAAACGATTTGCTGAAGTCATTACTGAATTTACGAATGAAATTAAGAAATTAGGTCCATTACTTACTACCTAAAAAATGTCGATTATTAGCTCTTTATTATTTATGGATTATCTTTTCAATGAAAATTAAGATTGCCACTTAAAAATTTCAAAAAAATTATTTAACTAAATCATCCTACTTTTTATTTGACCTAAAATTAGTTAAAATTTAACTCCAATGTCGGATTTAATCAGCAAAAAATTAGAGAATGTAGACCAACTTTTTAACCAAGGTTTATATTTTAAAGCCCTTGATGCTTTAAATGATTTTGAACAAAAAGTAGATTTCAATTCTGAAGACCAACTTTATTGTCATATAATAAAAAGTAATATATTATATGAGCTAGGACGTTATACTGAGGCTCTCAAATTTACTGAACAGGCTTGTGTTATAAGTGAAGATCTCGGAAACAAATCCCTACAAATTGATAGTTATATCTCTAAAGCCTGGATTTTGTTGGATTTGAGAGATTTAGATGCAGTTTTAGATTTAATATCAAAAGGAGAAATTCTGCTTAAAGAACTGATTATGATATCACAATCAGACATTGCTAAAAAAGACTATCTTTTAAAATTAATTAAAAGTAAGATTTTTTATTACATTAATCAAGATATAGACAAAGCCTTGGAATTAGGAGAAGAATGTTTAAAAATATCTGAGGAACACGGCAATAACATAGAAATCGCCCGGACTCTATATGTTAATAGTACTTATTATATTACAATGGGGAACTTGGATCAAGCTATGAATTGTCTGGAACGATGTTTGGAAGTACAAAAAACTTACCGTAAACGCGAGGATTGGAGAGTTATCAAAGATCTCGGAGTATTGAATGGAATTATTGGTGAATTAGACCTTGCTTTAGAATATACTCAGCAGAGCTTAGCAATTGCCGAAGAAATAGGAAATAAAAATTATATCGCACAATGTCTTAACAATTCTTCATTAATATATCGACAGAAGGGGAATTTAGATCATGCTAGGGAAGTTCTAGAGCGAAATCTTACCATTTGGGAAGAATTGGATAATAAAATGAAATTAATAGCTGGTTTAGATTCTTTGTTTATCGTCTCACTAGACGCAAATTCTCTTAAACAAGCAGAGCGGTATTTGAGTCGCATGCAAGAATTAAACGAAAAAGTAAACGATAAGATGTCTGACGTGGCGTGTCGTGTAAATTATGCATTATTGCTAAAAGTGAGACCAGAATCTCAGGATCAAGAAAAAGCTAAGGAAATACTCCAAAAGATTGTTAAGGAGGAAATAATTAACTGGGAATTCACTGAGCGTGCAACTCTTCATTTATGTGAAATTTTCTTACTTGAACTGTACAAATATAACAAACAAGAAGCATTAAATGAGATAAATATCTTAATCGATCGATTGTTAGAATTTGCAGAATTTCAACATTCTTTTCGTTTGATGGCAGAAATAAATCTCTTACAAGGTAAACTGGCATTAATTCAAATGAATATGGGATATGCAAGACAATTATTCACTAAAGCAGAGCATCTAGCTGATGAGCATGGACTTCATTTATTAGCTAGAGCAATTTCAAACGAACATGATAAGTTATTAGAACAGTTAGAAAAATGGGAAATTTTAAAAAAAGCTGACACCAATGTGCCGGAACGATTAAAAATTGTTGAAATAGACAAAACACTAGATCATATGATGGGTAAAAAGATGATAAAACCACCAGATTTAGTTGAAGAAGATCCAATATTACTAGTAATAATGAGTAAAGCCGGTAATACTTTTTTCAATCACACTTTTATAAAAAATTGGGATCATAGTGATTTCTTTAGCTCTTTTATTTCTGCGTTTAATACTTATAGTTCAGAGATCTTTGCAAAGAATATTGATCGTATTATGATCGGTGAGAATATTATCTCTATAGAAATAGTTGAACCTTTTATGGCTTGTTACGTCAGTAAAGGACAATCATATCCTGCTATAAAGAAGCTGATTAAATTCTCGGAGGTCATCAGAAATGAAAAAGAGATATGGGATATATTAAATGAAGCAGCTAACACTTCTCAGGAATTAAGTGTGAATAGTTCACCTTTACTTGGTGCTGCAGTTACCGAGATATTTGGAGGAACTATTTGATATTAAGCCAAAATTAAATATAATTATTTGACTTTATAATTAAGTTATTTTCAATTATTTCGATGTAATTGGAAAGGTTTATTAATTTCTATAATAAAAAAATAATTATTTAATTTTAAGAAAAATAACTAATTTGAAGAATAATAGTAATAATTACCTCCGTTCATATGCAAAGATATAAGTAAATTATCATGTCAAAAGCAAAGTTAACGAATAAAAAGAGATATAGCTTTCTTGTTAATCTTGGTGATAATGAGTCAATTGAGATTGCAATCGTAGGAGGAAAAGGTGCGAGCCTAGGTAAACTTGTCAAATCGGGTTTTCCTGTGCCGCCTGGTTTTGTGGTTACAACAAGTGCTTACGAAGAATTTCTTCATACGAATGACCTTAAAATCAAGATCGAAGGGATCTTAAATATACTTAATTATGAGAACCTTGGTAAGCTGGAGAAAGAAACAGGAAAGATCCGGGACATTATCTCTAATTCAAAACTCCCTGATAGTCTTGCTCAGGAGATCATAAAGGCATACAAGGAGCTTGGGGATGAGCGAGTATATGTGGCGGTTCGTTCATCAGCAACAGCAGAAGATTTAGCG
>JAHQWY010000290.1 GCA_029856445.1 Promethearchaeia archaeon | reverse complement strand
ACACAAAATATATGATTTTTAAAATTCCACGATTAATGGAATATATATCAAGTTTTTTGACTCTTGAAAAAGATGACATCATCGCTACAGGTACACCAAGCGGAGTTGGGCCAATTCAGCCAGGCGATATTATTGATGCATCCATTGAAAAAATTGGTAAAATTAGAAATGAGGTTATATTAGAAGATTAGAATTAATATCTATAGTTAGTTTGTTATTCCATATCATAACTTCTTTTATACTGCATATATATAAATTTGAATTATCTTCTTTAGAGTATAAAAAAAAGATTTCAAAAATGGTAAAGAGAGTATTAATCACTTCGCAGTCAGCATTTCAGCGAGAATTGCTTTCTGAAATGCTTGAGTCTCATGAAGAGATAATAATAATTGATCCTGTAAGAAATGCAAAAGAGACAATTAATGTTATAGAAAAAGAGAGTCTAGATATGCTTATTTTGGATATTAAATTTGATAATAGTGAATGGTTCACCCGTTTTTATCCTATAATAGCAAACTTTCCAATAAAAACTATTATTTTGACTGATAAGAATCCCAGTACGCTGGATTCTTCTGATATTCCTATTATATTAAATTCTTATGATTATATTGTCAAGCCGGATGGCGTTTGGAAAGATGAACTACCGAAGATTAGAGATAAAATAATATCTAAAGTTTTAATGATTGCGATTCCCAAAACACATAAAATTGACAGCAAAATAAGGCAAACATACAAAGAAATCTTCATACAACAGAGTCAGAACTCAAAACTAAAAAAGATAGAAGATTTGAATAAAATAATAGAACCTAAGTTTGCATCTAGATCTGAAGAACCAAATTATAAAATTGGGGAAGAAATGATTAATTTTGTAAATTAACTATTTTAACTATTACGTATTTTAATTTATTATAGTAATGGAAATAAGTGAAAAAATTAAGGAAGAAATACTGAAATTGATTTCATCTCCCGGGATTGAAGTTGAGGATATTGTAGAGAAAGTTAAAGTTGATTATGAAACAATAATGAATTTCTTGTCAGAAGAATACGAAAAACATAATCTCGATTACGGTAGGAGAATTTGTTGTAGATTTTAAATCATCCTCGTTTTAATAAAGCTTTTTAATTTTCATTCATTTTCATATTTACTAAGTTCAGGAAATTTTTAAAGGACTTAGGACGCAAATTATGCGGTTTCGATATACATTAGATATTGAAATAAAATATAATGATTTTAATTTTGCGTTCTTAACCTTTAGAAAATTCCCTAAGCTAAATTAATTGGAAAAAGTGAAATTATATGAGTTCTAAAGGAAAAGTAACTGTTAAAGCCCTCGTTACTGGTGGGAGTGCGTCAGGTGGACCGCCCATCGGACCTGCAGTCGGCCCTACAGGCATAAACAGAAATCGATTCGATTTTCGATGTACACATCAAAGATGTGGTCGACGAAATCAATGCCCAAACGATGGTTTTTAAAGGATTAACAGTACCAGTCAGAATTGAATGTGATCCAGAAACAAAACAATTTGAAATATTTATTGAAACCCCTTCTACAGCCTCATTATTGCTTAAAGAAGCGGGAGTAGAAAAAGGAAGTTCAGAGTGCTCAGAAAAAAAAATTGGTAATCTTACACTAGATCAGATCATTAGTGTTGTTGAAGCAAAGAAAGATACATTTCTAGACAAAAGTTTTAAAAATGCTGTTAAAACAACTTTAGGAACTGCATTATCTATTGGAGTAACTGTTGAGGGAGAAGATCCGAGAGAAATTCAAAAAAGAATTGAAAATGGAGATTATGATGATAAAATAAGGGGTGACTTATAAAATTGAAAGTAGATGATAAATTATTAAGAAGATCTTTAAATGCAGCAATAGATTTTTCAGTGATTAAAAAGGAAGGATTTAAAGATAAAGTCAGAAAATTTGATGAATCAATTGACCTAATCATTAATATAAAGGACGTGAATCTCAATGATCCAAAAAATCGAATCGATAAAGAAATTATCCTTGCAAATGAAGTAATTTCAAAAGAAAAACCTAATATTTGTGTAATCGCTTCCGATGAAATATTACTTGAAGCAAAAAAGATAGGGCTTGATACTATTGATTCAGATGGATTGGTCACACTTAATAATGAAGAAAAAAAAGTTAAGAAGAAATTCGCAAAAAAATATGATTTTTTTGTTGTAGAAGACAAAATGATGCGTGATGTCGCTCGTTACCTCGCAAGATTTCTTGGACCTTTAGGTAAAATGCCAAAACCTTTTCCTACTGGTTATGGAATAATTTCTACTACAGATGATTTGAGGGTTGCTTTTGATAGATATAAAAAGGTGATTCGTGTTCAAATGAAAAAACAACCTATTATTTTCATAAAAATAGGTAGGAAATCAATGGAATTTGATAAATTATTTGAAAATATGAAAACAGTTGTAAATTTTATTGGAGATCAGATGCCACATAAGTTCAATAACTTTAAATCAATGTTTTTAAAATCTACAATGGGAAAACCAGTTAAAATAACTGAAGATTTTCTAAAAAGCATAGAGGTGTAATAAATTGATTAAAGAACAACATATACCTCAATGGAAATTAGATGAAGTAAATAATTTAATTGAATTATTTAAAACTTACAAAAATGTTGCTGTAATAGAAGTTGCTCACATATATGATCTGCAAATTCAATCAATGCGTAAAATACTAAGGGATAAAGCCATATTCCGGATGTCTAAAAAATCTTTACAACTTCTAGCAATAGAAAAATACAAAAAAGAGTCAAAAAAAGCAAATTTAGATGAATTAGCATCACATATACCTGGTCAATCCAGTCTTGTGTTCACAAACCTTGATCTAATCGAATTAAAAGAGATTTTCCATGATTATGAATGGATGGTTCCTGCAAAGCCAAACGAAATCACACCTGTAGATATTTGGGTACCTGCAGGAGATACCGGACTACCTACTGGTCAAGTTATTAGTGAACTAAATATGACATTAAAACTCCCCACTAGAATAATGAATGATACAATACATATTCGTGAAGATACAAGAACACATAAAGCTGGTGATCTAGTAACTGTAAAACAAGCAGCTGTACTGAAAAAACTTAATATTGCACCAATAGAGTCATTAATTAAGATTCATTTTGCTTGGAGTGATGGAGAAATTATTCCACAAGATATCCTATATATGGATTTAGACAAATTCAAACAAAATATCGCTACTGGGTATAGAGAAGCACTTGCAATACTCTTTGAAATGCCCTTTATTGAAGAAAGTATGACTGAAGAATATATTCGAAAAGCCGTATCC
This sequence comes from Promethearchaeia archaeon, assembly GCA_029856445.1. Classification (GTDB taxonomy): domain Archaea; phylum Asgardarchaeota; class Lokiarchaeia; order Sigyniarchaeales; family SOKP01; genus Loki-b32. The sequence goes on along the minus strand of JAHQWY010000290.1, from coordinate 1,492 downwards.
GAAGCTAATATGCTTGATGTGATGATATTTGGAGAAGGAATACCTGTTTCTGCTGAACCTGAATCTAAAGTTGAAGAAAAAGAAGCTGAAGAAGAGGAAGAGGAGGAAGAAGTTGGTATTGGTGGATTGTTTGGATAATTAAAGAAGATTTTTTTAAATTTCAATTAATATTACAATTATTATGATAAAAAAATATAAAAAAGGTTAGATAATATGGAAAGTATTTATGCCGCTTTATTGCTTCATAAAGTTGGAGGAAAAATTACCGAGACAAACGTAGAAAAGGTATTAACTGCTGCAGGTGCGAAAGTTGATAAAACCGAAATTTCGAAGTTAATTGCCGGATTAAAAGGAACAAAGATCGAGGATATTATTAAATCTGTTGGTACAATACCTGTAGCTGCTGCTCCGGCTGGTGAAGCGAAGGAAGCAAAGAAAGAAAAGAAGGAAAAAGAAGAAGAAGAGGAAGAAGAAGAGCCCACAGGAATCGGCTCTCTCTTTTAAGTTCTCTTCAAGTTCCGCGAAAATAATAATTAAAACAATATATTTTTTTTCTATTTATTTTTTCAAATTTTTTGGAAGTTGTATTTCTTCTTAGGTTTTTTATTAATCTAATTTGTAAGAACTAAATAATCAAAAACTTTTTTTAAAATTCAATTTTTTTTTAAATTACAATTTAAAATAAAGAAACTTAAAAAAACACCTTAGAAAAACTCAGTAAATTTTGCTTAAAAAAAGCTACTGAATATAACTCCTGTTGTTGATAAAAAATGACTGGCAGATTCTTAAAATTCTTTTCGCCGTTTGTAAAAGCTATGCCAGAAATCAAAAATCCACAACGTGAGGTTTCTTTTAAAGAAAAATTTATTTGGACTGCTGTTGTACTTATTATCTACTTGATTATGTCAAACATCCCTCTATATGGGATAGATATTGAACAATCAACAGATTACTTTTATTGGCTTAGGGTAATTCTTGCAAGCCAAAGAGGAACACTCACAGAATTAGGTATAGGTCCGATTGTAACATCAGGGCTTATAATGCAATTACTTTTGGGATCTAGAATCATCAATGTAAATATGGCTGATCCCTACGATAGAGCATTATTTAGCGGAGCTCAAAAAGTTCTTGCGATATTTCTAACAATATTTAACGCTGCTGCCTATATATTCGGAGGTGCTTTTGGTAGAATATCCGAAATAGGAATTGACGGAGCTGTTTTTATTTTCTTCCAATTACTTTTTGCTGGAATTATTATAATCCTACTAGATGAAGTTCTCCAAAAAGGATGGGGCCTTGGGAGTGGGGTGTCTTTATTTATCGCTGCTGGCGTTGCTGGTCAAATCTTTTGGAACACATTTAGTTTTATCGATGGACCAGATGGTTTACCAAGAGGAGTTATAATTGCGTTTTTTTCAGTGTTATTTGATGGCGATCCCAACACTAATTTAGGAGATGTATCTATAAGGATTTTCAATGAGCAACAACTCCC
>JAHQWY010000036.1 GCA_029856445.1 Promethearchaeia archaeon | reverse complement strand
AAATAATTCTAGTTAGTTATTAGAAAAGATAAATAGAATAATTTCCAATAATTTTTAAAAACTTATTTTCTTTGCAACTTATTAACAAACTCATTATGAAATATTGATTGAGAGAACCAAAATGGTCAAATCATTTTAAGTTTTTCTAGAAAAATTAAGAAAAATCAACTCACTCATTTGATTCACAGATATGTGAAACAATAAGGAACATAAAGGATCATTAATTTTAAAAAGTTGATGCAGGTTAAAAAAAAAGTCATTTTAATAATTTTTACTTTAATTTATTTTTTGTTTATGGGAATTATTTTTCCCTATTTGCTAATTTATTTTGATCTAAGTCAGGCAATTTATGATTGGAATGATAAGATGGCCCTCAAAGGGGTTTTTTTCTTTTTCTTTCTTATGAGTGGCTTTTTCTTTTTCCCCTTTACATATTCTACTTTAATGGAAGAAAAATTAAGCTTAAGTATTAAAAAAAGAAAAAAAGAAACTAAGAATCCAAGGTATTACTCTTCTGTTTTATTCATAATTGGGATACCAATTATGATTTGGTTAATAATCGCAATAGTTGGATATTATACAGTTTCAGAATTTAGTGGGGGCTTTGGAGAATTTGTTTTTAATGGATTTTTAGTAATGTTAATAATGCTTATATACTTCTGTATCATTCCTGCTATAATCTTAAGTTTAAAAAAAGGTAGGCAAAATATATACTAGAATGTTTTATAAAAAAAGATATAAAAGGTGAACTTTCTATGGAAATTGTTATCAAGCCTTTATCATCAGACATACTTGACGATTGGTTATATTTTTTCGAGAAAATTGGTTTTGCAGACAATCCTGATTGGGCAGGATGTTATTGTCATTTTTATCACTTTCCTGGTAGTATTAGAAAATGGAAAAAGCAATCTGAAAAACAAAATAAAGAAGCTTCTATTGATCTAATTCGCTCAGGAGAAATGCAGGGTTTTCTAGCTTATTTAAATGATAAACCAGTGGGATGGTGTAATGTCAATTCTAGAGACAAATACGCAAAAAAACTATACGAAGATGACAGTTCGGATTCTCAAGAAAAAAAAATAGCAGGAATTGTCTGTTTTTTAATTGCTCATACAAATAGAAGACAAGGGATTGCAAGAAAATTATTGAAACATGCAATTTCATACTATAAGAAAAAAGAATTTGATCTCATTGAATCATATCCAAGGATTGGAGAATTATCAGATGCATATAGTTATCGCGGGCCTATTTCATTATATAAATCTGAAGGATTTATAATCCATAAAGAATTCGAAGATATTTACGTAATGCGTAAATATTTAAAATATATTAGTTAAAATTTTATTTCACATTAAATTAGTTAAACTCTAAAGTGTATTGTCGTATAAGGACCTTGGGGTCTGTGTTAAAATAAAATCTCGGATCTAATAGCTCAAAAGTATATCCCCCGGCTTTCTTCTAATACATCGCTGTTTTGTCGATCGGATGATCTTATTAACCGGAACATATGTTATCGAAAATCTACCGTAATCCTTATATATTTGAAATCAGTATTATAACTTAAAGAAGTTTTTTGTAAAATCATAATATCTAATATCAAATTTAAAATTAAATTGTGGAGGAATAAAAAATGGCAAAGAAAGTTTTTGCTTGGAGTCCAGTTCGAAAGTTAATGAAAGATAATGGCGCTGAAATGGTTGCTCGAGATGCAGTAGATGCCTTAATTGATTATTTAGAAAAATTAGCTAAAGGTATGACCAATAAAGCTCTTGAGATGACTCGACACGCTGGCAGAAAGAAGTTGACTTTAGAGGATATGGACTTAGCAATGAAAATAGTCTAAAAAAGGCTAAATATCATATTAGTTAATTTTTAAATATTTTTTTTATTTTTTTTCTACTTCAAATTTTATAGTCTAAGGAAAAAGACTTTAATCATGTCCTTCAATTAAAAAAATTAAACACAGTATTCGAATTTGAAAATATATTCATATTGAATAAAAATGACTAAAGAAGAATATGATGGTGTTTTTCCTTTTATTGAAGGAGAAAGAATTGATTTAATAACTGTTAATACTAAATGGGCTGATTTATCGTGCAAATGGACAAATGATCCCGAAGTAAGACATTATTCTCGAAATGCATGGCCTACTACTTTAGAAGAAGTAAAGAAATGGTTCGATCCTTCATCGGATCAAGGATTAAAAGATTTTATTGTGTTTACCATATATCACAAAAAAGATAAAAAACCTATTGGAATTGTGGGATTTAATCGTATAAATTGGCTAAATCGTAACGCAAATACTTTTTGGACAATCGGAGAGAAGGAATATTGGGGAAGAGGTTTAGCAGTTGAGGCATCTAAAATATTAATTACTTATGGATTTACAGAATTAAATCTCCATAAATTATATGCTGGTATCTTTACTCCAAATAAACGCTCCCTTCGAGTTGCTGAAAAAATAGGATTTAAAAAAGAAGCTGTTTTGAAAGAAGATTTATATGTTGATGGAACTTACGTCGATACTCATATATTTTCTATAATGAAGAATGATTGGATGGAAGAAAACAAATAAATCATTTTACTTCAGGTAATAATATAATGAAATTACTTCCTTTAGTGTAATCTCCTTTAACTTTATCCTCTACCCAGATTTTACCTTTAAAGATTTGGAGAATTTTATTAACTAATGAAAGACCAAGACCCATTCCCTTTGAACCCTTAAGTGCCCTATTACCACTCATAAAAATTACTTTTTTTCTGTTATCAGCAACCCCAATACCATTATCAATAAATTCAATTTTAAAATAGTCCTTTTCATCTATTTCTTGTTTTGAAATTTTTATTGAGATTTCTACATTTGGATTCTCATTATACTTTATCCCATTAATTAATACATTTTCAAAAACATCTTGAAGTAAATCATTAGCATTGGTAAAATAATTTCCATTAATGGAAGAGATCGATATATTAACATTTCTCTCTTCGTACGCTTTTTCAACAAATGTTATTGAATTTTTTAAGAAAGCACCAATCTCAACTCTTTGAGTTATAATTTCCTTTTCTTCAAGCTCAGAAAGAGTGCGAACATTAGAAATTAATTTTGAACCTCGATTTACTTGCTTTATAATTATCTCCGAAATACTTTCAATTTCTTTAGATTTCTCAGATTCCCCTAGCTGATATGTTATAAGCTCTGCTGAAGAATTTATTACTTGTAAGATGTTGTTTATATCATGAGCAAATAGATCTTTGTAAAAATTACCTCTGTCATACGCTTCCTTATACTTTTTCTCTGATAATCTCAAAGCTTCCTCAGCAATTTTACGATCTGTGATATCTAATACAATTCCTTGATAATGTGTTATCTCCCCATTGGAATCTCTTCTAATCCAAGATCTATCATCGAGCCATCTAATTTCACCAGATTTAGTCAGGATTCTGTATTCTTGATCGAAATTATTAACATCTTCATTACTATAAACCTCAACTTCTTCAGCAACTCTTTGTAAATCATCAGGATATATAATTTCTTCATAGGTCACTTTTCCAGAATAAAAATCATCTGGAGTATATCCCCATTGGTCAACATTTTCAGAAACAAATTCAACAGGCCATCCTTCTGAATTTTTCCAAAGAAACACTACACCAGGACTATTATTTATTATATATTCTAATTCTTCTAATCTATTATAAGATTTTTTAACCTCCTCTTGAGCAATTTTTCTTTCATTAATATCCAATATCATAGAACGTGATTCTATGACATTTCCATTTGAATCGAAAATTGGTTTAACCGATAAGCTTACCCAAATAGGCTTTCGTTCCTTATTTATCATTTGAAGCTCAACATCTTTAATAGATTCTCCAGTTATGAATTTCTCAAATATTTCTTTTGCTCTTTTTAATCCATGATCTGTATCTGGATATAAGTCAAAAACGCTCATTTTCAGAAAATCACCCTCGTTATACCCTAGAAGTCTTTCTGCTGCTTTATTTACTCTTAAAATTGATTTATCTGGGGCTATTGACAAATAAGCATTAGGCGCTTCTTCATAGAGATCTCGAAATTTCTGTTCTGAAACTTTTATTCTTTGCTCAGCAATTCTCCTCTCAGACATATCTCTCCCTACAGAAACTATAAGTGTTTCCCCTGAAGAATTCTCAAGTGTGGTTGCAGAATACTCATATGGAATACTTCGGCCCTCTTTCGTTATAAATGACATCTCAACTGTAATTGTTCCCTTCTCTAGTACATTCTTAGTTGCTTCTGCAGCACGTTTTAAATCCTCCTCGTTATAATATGAATCAGGTGCCTTCATTGAAGCAATTTCTTCAACGCTATAACCACTTACTTGTTTAAATTGATCGTTCCATCTTACTGCTTTGCCACTTTCGGGATTAAAAACAAAAACCGTATCCATTGAAGCATTTAATATATCATTAACAAATTGTTTTTCTGAATTAAGAGCTATTTCTGATTTTTTTTGCTCAGTAATATCTGAAAATGTGACTGCGAAGTATCCTTTTTTAGGAGAATATCCTGACACTTTATACCAACGATCTAAAGCTTCGGAATAATCTTCAACTGTTAATGGCACTCCTGTAAGACCTACATTACCAAATTTACCAATCCAATCTGCTGGATCATTTTCTGTACCAGGTAATATTTCAGTTACTTTTTTACCAATCATATCGTCAGCTTTTAATCCTGTGAGTTTCTCAAAAGAAGGATTAACCTCTATGTATTTGTAATCAATTGGTTTGTTATTATTGTCTACTATTACTTCATGATATGCGAAGCCTTCAGTCATATTATTAAATATAGAATGGTATTTTTCCTCAGATTCTTTAATTTTCTGTTCAGCATTTTTTCTGTCGGTAATATCTTCAGTATGAACAAGGACGGAATCTGGAGGGATATAACTATATGTAACTAAAAGATCTTTTTCTTTTTCTACAGCACTAAAAGAGTATTTCATTTCCTTTATAATATTGGTTTTTTCTTTAAAGCATTTATTTAAATCGTCCAAAATATCTGACCTATCTTTATACATTTCAGATGCAGTTATCCCTAAAAATTTACTAACATTTCCCTGAGTAATGGTTTCAGCAGCTGTATTAAAATCAATTAACTTAAAAGAATTTCCCACTTTTTGCCATGCGTATGTTGGAAATAGACCTCCTTTAAATAAAGCTTTAAATCTTTCTTCAGACTCTTTAAGCTTCTTATCAATTATAGTCATATTAAAATTTTACTTCCTTATGTGATTATCATATCAATCTTAATAAGTAGTATCACAATCTATATTTTAGATTTCATTTAATAACCTATAAAACGATCCCGATTTTTCGTAATCATAACACGTACAGTATGTATGATTTTTCAATTAATTAGACTTAGCATTTGCATAAAAACTTATTCAAAAAATAATTGATGGAATTTAGAAAAGAATTTTCATATATTTTTATTATTTTTCAAAAAAAAAATAAAAAAAAGAAATTTAGGATTTCAGAGAGACTATCCTCCTGCTATTTGTGGAAAAATCGAGACAATATCTCCATCGTTAAGTATAGTTTCAAGGTTGTTATGTGGTCTTCCATTGATAATGATTATTGTTTTCAATGCATCCCAAGGAATCTGATACTTTTTAAATAAGAGTTTAATAGTACTGTTCTCAGGAATGCTTATTGTTTCCTTTGCTGGACCATGTTCTCTTAACATTGCGAAAAATTTAACTGTAATGCTGATCTTGTTATTACTCATCTTCTTCTCTATTAAAATACCATTTATATAAAACAGACATGTTTCTAGGGAATATAGCTACAATGTCTCCACTCTTAACTTTTTTGGTTAAGCCTGAATATCTACCATTCACAAATATATGGATTACCTCATTTTCTTCTATACTGTATCTCTTTAAAATATCAGAGATCCTTTCAATATCAGCATCATCAATGCTTAATTTTAACGGCAGACTTCCTTGGATGTCTGGATTCACTTTTTTCCTTAAATCTCCGAAAAACTTTATTCGAATTGGCATAATTTAAAGTTTATTTATTCTAAAATACACTATCTAACTCATCATCAGTTACATTAAATACTTCATCAGACGGAGGTAACTTTTCCTCCATAAAGAACTCAGGTAATCTATCATCAATGGCTGTAAATCCTGCTTTTTTATTAAAATCTAATTCTATATCAAGAATTTGTTTCCCAATTATTGGTACGTCGGCAACAGTAAGCTCTGTTCCTAATACTCCATTCAAAGATTCGACAATACCTTCTAATCCTGAAGGAATATCTAAAACTGCAAAAGCTATGAATAAACAGTAACCCGTTGCATCAACAGCCGCTGTAGCTATTTGTAGGTTTCGGGAAAGTTCTGCTTTCTTTGGATCTCGAGGATCTGCTTCACCACCTACCCCCATAATTTCTGGAGCTATTGCGTAACCTGCTGTATGGTCTGCACCCATGGGTGTAGTTGCATAAGTTACACCAATACCTTTAATTGCGCGTGGGTCATATGCAGGCAATCCTTGTCCCTTTACAGTAGGAATTCTTGTCACACCCAATACTCTACCAGTAATTTCCGTTCCTTGAGCTAATATGCGTCCAATCGGTGTTTTTTTACGGATTTCATCCATAAGTTTTAGGGCTGCTTTACCATCCCCAAACTTAGCTAAGCCTCCTTCCATTGCTACAGCAAGTGTATCTCCTGCTTCAATTGTGTCGCACCCTAAATCATTACATGCCCGATTTAATTCACCGATATCGTCTAAATTATAAATCTCACAATTTGCACCTAAAGCCCATACGGATTCATATTCTAAAACTCCAACAGGATCTTTTCCACCAGGTTTAGTCCATACTTCAGAACATTGTATTATACAACCTGGACTGCAGAAATGGGGACGAATTCCACCTCTTTTCTTTATTTCTTCGGCTTTAACCTCGCCAGATATTTTTTCTGCTCTTTCATCTTGTCCTCGGGAAAAATTCCTTTGAGGTAATCCTCCAGCTTCGTTTATGATATTAACCAAAACGCTTGTTCCAAAAGAATTAAGACCTCCTTTAGGTTGTGTGACGGGATGTTCTCCAAGCGCATTTATAAGTTTTTTAATCCCCTCACTAAATACTTCCTCATTCGCTATTTCAACACCAGGAGCATTAGCGGGATCAGCTATTATAAATTTTAAACCTTTTGATGCCATTACAGCTCCGAGCCCACCTCTTCCAGAATACCTACTTGGTAAACCTTCAGGATCATTAAAACAAACTCCAGACATTGATCCAAGAAGTTCCGCTGCGATTCCAACTCCACAAATTCCAACTGTATCACCAAATTCTTTGTAAAGTGCTTTGTATGTATTATATAAACCCTTCCCTGCCCATTTATTAGCATCCATGAATTCAGCACCATCATTAGTAACTTTTAAAAGGAAATAATCATCCCCTGCATGTTTTCCTTCAACTATTATTGCTCCGATCCGCATCCTTCCGAGCATTTGAGCAAAACTGGTCCCTGCATTAGCCTCTTTGATTCCTCCTGTTAGTGGTGATTTTCCACCCACAGAAACACGTCCCGAGGTTGGCGCTCTCGTACCCGTTACTATTCCTGGAGCGATCACAAGTTTATTATGAATTCCTAATGGATGGCATGTTGGGGGAACCTCTTTTGAAACAATAGTCGAAGTCATGCCACGACCCCCTAAACCAGCGTATTCTTGCGGTAAATCTTCAAATTTAGCTTCAAGATTAGTCATATTTACTCTTAATATTTTTTTTGTCAAATTTTTCACCTCTATATATTTTAGCAGTATATGTTTAGATTCCAAATTATTTATACATTTTCTATATAGGCGCTAATACGATATGTACACTTGGTCCTATCGTCATAACTCTTACGTAATTGTAAAATGAGGGATTTAGGATTAAAAATTAAAGAGCTTCTTACAAAAGAAGGCTTTGGGCATGTTTTTGAAACATTGGGAGTTAATTTCTTATGGATGAAATCTTCCACTCCCTTAAATAAGTAAAAAACAGGCCCGGGGGGAATTATTCAGGAAATATGAAGTACATCTCCTATTGAACCCCCGATCTTCAGCTTAGGAGGCTGCCGCCCTATCCAGACTAGGCCACGGACCTTATTTTATTTCATTTTCTTATATTTGTATAGTTATATCAATGATAATATTAAAAAGGATTTTATTTGTAAATTCTATTTGAAATTATAAATTGAGATTCCTCCTATAATATGCGACCCCACATATACGGCAAAAATACTTATCCCCTACTTTAATTGCCTTTTCAATAGATATTTCTGCTTGACAGTTTATTACACAACATTTTACTACTTTTTGTTCTCGATCTTCCTCTTTAGACAATTTTATCATTGCTTTAGCTGTGAGTTTTTATATATACACCTATAAAAATAAACAAAAGGTTTTAATTAATAAGGTTATAATTAAAATTATAAAAGTTTTTTTTTAATAATAATGCTTTTTTGAGTTTTTAAAAGATGGAAAGAAGAAGTAATAGACCCATTGACTATTTAAAAGATTCAATTAATCAGATAATTTTAATCAAAGTTAAGCGTAACCGTTTGTTCAGGGGACGCCTTGGCGGTTTCGATGAACATTTAAATCTTTTCCTTGAAGAAACCAGTCAGATTTTTGAATATCAAGATGAGGAAGGTAACATTAGAGAAGAGCATGAAAATTTAGGGTCAATCGTTGTACGGGGAGATAACGTAATTTTCGTCAATCTAGCAAATTTGGGGTAATAATTGTATTTTCTCCCTTAACCTTAATAATTAATTTCAAGAAAAATATACTTTTAAACATCGGTTATTTAATTATAGATAGTTTAGCAATAAATTCCTATGAAAAGGATAATAATTAATAAAGAGTATCGATAGTTTGAGTCTTGAATATAGTGAACATTTAAATCAATCAATCATTATTAACCCCAATTTGGGGCGACCTATATTTCTTAATATAGATCCTAAATTGAAAACGAAGGAATTTCAAACGGAGATTCTTTTTATTAGCAACGTACCGGATCCCATTAAATTTAGAGAAGATATAAAGGGGAAAATGAAAATTGTTCCTATATTAGATTATATGTGGAAATTGAGAGAAGTTTATACATTAAAAAAGAAATTCGATGAAAAAGAAAGAGGAAATGGCTTTTGGGCAAGAAGGCGGAAAAAAAAAATCGAAAAGAGAAAACAAAGAATTATTGCGAAAGAAACCGAAAAAGATGAGAAGATCCTCGATTTTAAAGTAAAAAATGTTGATTATAAGTTAAAAAAGCTAAAAGCACATACATATAGAGGTGGTACTTTATCTGTTTCAGCTCTTGATATTAAAGAGATCCCCACAATTTCTATTTCTAATGCTTCTTATTTAGAAGGATTGAGTCCACAAGATTATTTATTAAAGTATACTGTATTTGGAAACCTCACGAAATTTTATAGGGTATCTGTTAGATTCACAATTAGCAAGGAGGTTAGGAATTTTCTTAAAAAACGATCATTTGTAATGTTTGATTTAATCTTTTCAGATAGTAGAATAAATCATCACTCAATCATTATTTCTAAAAAGAATTGGAAAAATTTTATATTTATTCATGCTACAGATTTACATTTAGCAGAGAGGAATGATAGAATTTATAGTATTGTTAAAAAATGGACCGAGTCTTCCGTCAAAAGAAGTATGGATGATTTTTTTGACACTGTAATTAAAAAACTAAAGCTTCGAAAAAAAGACAAGCGAGAAAAAGGACTATCAGAAATGAGGACTCCTTTAAGAAAACGCTATATAAATCCCAATAATCAATTTAGAAAATTTATAAAAATAATCAATCGAAAAGTATTTAGAAACGAGATTGATTTTATTGTCCTTACAGGAGATCTTGTGGATTATACTGTACTTAGTCGATTAGCAAAAAAAGTACGTAAATTAAATGAATTTAAGTATGAAGAAAGTAATTGGAAAATATTCAAAGATATTATACTTAATTCTAAAACTCAAAAACACTATAAAGGTGTAATTAGAGGTGAGGAGTTGTTATGCCCTATTTTTACAACTATAGGGAATCATGATTATCGTCCATATCATTATGATCTCACATGGGCAGAAATGTATAAAAAAATAGGATTAAATGCTGCAGAAGCTGTTGCATTAAATCAACTTTTTTCAGCCTCTCCAATAACGGCGTTAGTTAAGTCTACAATGGCATTAAAAGGGTACTTATCCGAAATAAATTCATCCTTAAATTTTTCTTTATCTTTAGGAAATAATAATCTAATTTTCCTAAACACAGGATCCGATTCTTTTAAGAATATTAGGGATTTAGTTACTGGTCATCCTTCAGTAACAGGTCTAATAAATAAACAAATAAAATATTTAGAGAATTTAATAAATAGGAAAGTACAAGATAATTCTAACACAATTCTATTTCTACATGGTCCCCCAATAAATACTGGCGAAAAAAGAATAAGTATCAAACTCTTTGAAAAGAAGGGTGGTAGGTTTATAAAAGAAAAAATAGAGGACTTCAAAGAATCCGTTTTACAAAAATTAGGGAAACCAAACTCCGATGCAAGGTTAGATAAAATCTTCAATGTAAAATATGGAACCATTTCATCAAATTGGGAAAAGATTATTAAATTCTGTAAAGATCATTGTATTCTTACACTTACAGGTCACACCCATACTCTGCGAGAGTTTAGGTTAGAGGATCCAGAGACAAAGACTAAAGTATATGATTCACCTCCTTTCAGCTTGAAAAAAATTGAAAATCCCGCTGCAGTTTACTATGATATTTATTCAGAACTCTACACTGACGCTGAGAGCATCGAAAAACATGGACCTTATATTGTACAAACTCCTGCTTTAGGATTAGGTGGATATAAAAACCCGGAGACTGCTGGAGCATACAGAGAGGTTATTATCAGAGATGGAAAGGTTGATTCTTTTAGAGTTAAATATATAAATCGTTAATCGGATTACAAAATTTTTTTATGTTATCTCGAACAGAATTAATATTCATTAATTTTTTATATACTAGATAGGTCTTCCCTTTTTATGTATAGCTTTTCCAACTACGGCTTCACTACTTTCAAGTACCATCTCGGAGATTGTTGGATGGCTATGGATTGTTTTAGCAATATCGTAGACAGTTAAACCATGTTTTATAGCGAGTGCAAGTTCTGCAATTAATTCAGAGGCTTCAATACCTATACAAGATGCCCCTATAATTCTAAATGTTTCTTTTTCAGCAAGTGTCATTATAAATCCCTCTTCTTCACCCATACACTTTGCTTTGCCAAGAGAACTATATGGAAATTGCCCCATCAAAAGATCAATCCCACGATCTTTTGCTGCTTTCCTTCTCATTCCAACTGATCCAATATTGGGAGAAGTAAAAATAGTAGCAGGTATTACATTATAATCTGTATTAGTTTCCTTAACAGGAAATCCTCCAATACTTGCTAATGCATTTGCAACAGCTACATCTGCCTCGTGATATGCGACATGAGCTAACATCAAACCTCCGGTAACATCCCCAATCGCATAGATTCCTTTAGCAGATGTTTCTAAATTATTAACATTACATTTTATTGTTCCTCTGTCGGTTTCAATCCCTAAATCTTCCAATCCTAAATCTTTTGATTCTTTTATTCTACCAATTGATACTAAGCATAGATCTGCTTCAAAAGTAAACTTTTCTGCATCTTCAATCTCATCTCTTGGAACTGAGGCAGAACAAGTTATTATTTTCACCCCTGAACCTGTATTTTCTACAGATAAGACATTTTGAGAAGTTTTAATTACAATGTTTAATTCCTTGAATTTTTTTAGTAATTCTTTTACAATCATTGGTTCTTCAGTAGCTATAGGAGAAGCAAGGTATTCAATCATGGTAACTTCACTCCCAAAAGCTGCAAAAATATTCGCAAACTCGCACCCAATTACTCCTGCTCCTATTATTAATAGTTTTTCTGGTACTGTGGTAAAGTTAGGGTCTAAAATATCATCACTAGTTAATATCTTTTCATGGTCAATGTTAAAGGAAGGTATTAAAGCAGGAGAAGACCCTGTAGCTATTATTACCCTTTTAGCTTTAATCTTTTTATTTTGTGTACCTTGGATTGAGATCTCATATCCCGAATGAATATCACCTCCGATAATTTTACCATGTCCATAAAACAAATCATTGTTCCATGCTTTTTCTAATGTTTCGATACCTTCGACTAGTTCTTCAACAACTCGATTTTTCCTTTCTACTGCTTTTTTAAAATTAAGACTATAATCTTTGATTTGTATTCCTAATTCTTCAAAATCTTTCAATCTTTCAATTGATTGAACAGACGCATATAGGGCTTTAGTAGGTATGCAACCTCGATTTAAACAAGTTCCACCTAATTTGTCTTTTTCAATTAAAGCAACTTTGGCACCATACTGAGCAGCCCTTATTGCTGCATGATATCCTCCTGGTCCTGCCCCAATAATAGCAACATCATAAATAAGATCAGACATTTTTCCTTCTAAACCGTCAGTTGATTAATATGAATATAATTTCGTGTTAAAAATGTAAATAATTCAATTAATAATAAATTTAATCACAAAGAGTTATAAATTAAATTAAACGTAAGAAAGAAAGAAATTTGATTTAGATAATTAAAATCAATAAGATAAAAAAATCTCATTCTATATTTATTATTATTAACTACTTTATCTTGAAAGATTAAAACGATGGTGAAGTTCTTTTGTACATTAAAAACAATGCTCGACTTCTTATAGAAGATTTGAACAAAAACCAACTCCTTTTTAGAACAATAGCAATACAAGCGCTTGAAAAAGCAATTAATGCAGTTAAACCTAAAAATTTAATTCAAAAATCGGTAAAAATTCAAGGGAATATTTTAGGTATTCAGGGTGACGAATATGATCTTAATGAGTTTAATAAGATCTATTTCATTGGAGGGGGGAAGGCAACCGCTGAAATGGCATTTTCATTCGAAATGATATTATCTAAGTTAAAAAACATAGATTATAAAGGCATTATAAATGTACCTAAAGATTCAGTGAAACTTGATCAGTTGGAAGGAAGCAAGATCAAAATCAATTTTGCTTCGCATCCTATTCCAGATGGAAATGGAATAAATGGTATAAAACAAATGATGCAAATAATAGAGGAATCACAAATTAATGATTTGATTATTTGTCTAATATCGGGAGGTGGATCAGCATTATTACCTTTACCAAAAGAAGAGATAAGTCTAAAGGATCTACAAAAGGTTAATGCTATGCTTTTAGCCTCTGGTGCTTCTATACATGAAATTAATATCATTCGAAAACATTTATCGGATTTTAAAGGTGGTAATCTTGCTAAAAAATTGTATAACTCAAGTAGAGCAACATTAATTTCTATAATTATCTCGGATGTTGTAGGAGATAAATTGGATTCCATTGCATCGGGCCCCACTGTTCCAGATTCCAGTACTTTTTATGATGCTATAGAAGTTTTGAAGAAATATAATGTTTTTGAAAAAATTCCATTGTCCGTTAAAAATCATCTTGAAAATGGATTAATAGATGTTAACTTAGAAAATCCTAAATTGAACGATATATGCTTTAATAAGGTTCACAATTATTTAATTGGTAGCGTAAAGAATGCCGTAGAAGAGGTCACCTCGTTTTTAGTTATGCAAGGATTCAAAACAAATTATTTTTCCAATGAAATACATGGTGAAGCAATAGAATTTGGGGGATTGTTACATAATATCATTGCTCAAAATTTAAATGAGATTTCAAAAGATGATGCTCTTGATAAATTTGCTCTTATAGGTACTGGTGAATTGACTGTGACAATTAAAGGCAAGGGAATTGGAGGTAGGAATCAAGAAATGCTATTAAGTTTTTTAGATGATATGGGTGAAAGAGATATTCCTTATGAATTTTTGATTATTAGTGCCAATCTTGATGGTATTGAAGGAAATAGTGAAGCTATGGGTGCGTTAATAGACAATTATGTATCAAATCAAATAAAAAAGAACTTAATAGATACAAAGAAATATCTAGAAAATAATGATTCAAATAGTTTTTTTAAACTGGTTGGAACTGAAATTGTAACCGGTTCTACAGGATGCAATGTAAACGATTTACTTATTGTATTACTACAATTGAGAAAATAATAACATTATTTAACACAAGATTGTTAGAAATTGTGTGTTCAAAATGTGGTCACAATTTTCTGGAATCTTATTTTCTTACAAAGAAATCTATGTACAATGGTAAAAAATACTCAAATTTCACTAAAAATATAACTTACTGTAATTGGCTTTGAATTCTATTTATTAAATATGAAAAATTTTTAAAGAGTGTAGTAGAATTTATTTTATCGGAATAACTTTTATTAACTCTTAAATAAATTTTCAATCTACTAAAAAAATTAAATATGGTAAGGAATAATGGCAAAGAAAGATAAGAAAAAGAAAACAGCGAGAATGGGATGGGATGAAACTGAAGCAGGGGAAGAACTAGTAGCAGATGCATTGAAAAGAACAGATATGGATGAAGGGAAAGTAAAATTGGTTGATCGAGATTCTGCAACACCTGTAATTGAGACATATGATGAGGACACGGGAGAACTAGAAGGAAGTATTTTATTGAAAAATGGAAATAGGGAAGGTTTATTAGCATTAGTAAAGATCATTGAGGATGTAGAAGTAAAACAAGATCATGATGCTAATGTTAAATCTTTTAGTTTCGGTGGAAAAATTAGTATAGAGAATCCCAGTAAAACTGATCGACTTTGGGATATAGATGTTGCTTTAGATAATATTGGTAGTACAAATTTAAAATCGAAAGAGATATCAATAAGAGAATTAGGTACCGAGTATCCAGATAATGTTGAAACCAAGGAGTTTCAACTAAAAAAGGAAGTACAAAATCTCTTTTTAGTTAAAGAATTTATCAGTACTCTTCCTAACGCGGATGATTTCCTAAATATTAATGATATTGAAAGAGAATTATTAAAACTTAAAGATAAATCAAGTAAGCCAACTAAGAAAGTTGCTGCTACTATACCACCAACCGCGGATGACGAGGATGAGGAAGAGGAGGAAGATGAAGAAGGAGACAACTGGGAAGATGGTGGAGTTGCTGTGGAAGGTGGATTAGAGACTTTTGGGATTTCCATTGATAAAGAGAATACCGTAACCTTCGCAATAGCCTTAAGAAATATGTTTGATAAAGCTGTTTCAGATATAGAGGTTATTAAAACAATACCAGAAGATTTTACAGATCCTGTAATTCGAGATACAACAGAAGGGCGTGCACAAATCGAAGGAGATAAAATAATTTGGAAAATTGATAAATTAAGACCAGAATTTACTGTTTTACTTAAATTTACATGCAATATTATGGTAAATGATATTGCTAGAAGAAGAACTGGTGAGATTGATGTTTCTTATAAAGCTGCTGCTTCATTTGCTGAAGGGTTAGCTATCGATAAATTTGATGCCTACACTCGAAATAAATTCTATATCGATACGCTCGAGAGAGATGAAGAGCCAAATATCTGGGATAATAAGTTAATATTTGATAATTCTTCTGAATTTATTGTTCAACTTTTTAATGCTGATGTATACTCCCCTGATGATGAGAGTAGAAAATTTGTTGACATTGATCCAAAGGATGTACCAATGCTACCTTCACGAGCTCAATGGCATTCAGTTAAGTGGCAATATGAAAGTGAAGATTATCCCACATTCAGGAAGAAACTCGAATTTAGGGTAGTTCCTGACTATCAATATCGTGTCAATGTTACAGTATCAATCTCAGATGTTATATTAGAAATAGCTAGTATAACTGGAGATATGGCCTATGATAAGGTTGAAACTCCAACTTACAAGACTCAAGATGTTATTGCAACGCTGAAAATGGCAAACAATGGTTCCGCTCCATTAAATGAAATCACCGTGATTCAAAAAACTTTCTCTGATGAGTATCAACCTCCTAAAGCGAATGAAATTGAATTAATATGGGATGGGGATGAAGTAGAACTTTCTGCTGATGCTGTTAGCTTTGAAATGGACGTATTTACCATCTCATTAGCGAATCTTAAAAATACTAGCACAGGTATGTTCAAACCAGACTCAACTTTAGAATTCCAATATCCAATTCATTGTATAAAACCTGCTCGAAATTCAACATTTGAATCAGAAATTGTGTATCACGCAAATACATTTCCAGTGAGTCAGGAATTAGAATTTAGACCTGTGGTTCCTGTTATTGAAGCGCTTCACATCAGAAGGAAATTCCGTACAAGCAAAGAAGTTGTTCCTATTGGAGATCTTGGCAATTACAGAATTATCTTAACTCTTGAAAATATTGGTGAATCAAAGCTATATAATTTGGTCCTTTTAGATAAGGTTCCTGATTCATTTGAATATGGAACTTATTCAATGACTCCTGAGATTACTGATGAAGTCGGCTCAGATACTCTAAAATGGGAAATTGAAGAATTGAATATTGGAGATGCGTTGGAGATCTCATATGAGATTACCGGTACTGGCGAATATAGTCCATCGGATGCTCAATTAGCATTATAAAATTATATAATTTCTTTTTTATTTTTTTTAAATCTATTTTAACCTAATAGTTTAATAATTAATAAGGCAATTATTAAATGAATAAACACAAAAATTTAATTTAGATATTATAAAAATTTCTATAGTCTAAAAGAATCTAGTAAGATCATGATTAGAAAGCGTTATCAACTTATCCATATGTTTGAATGTCCGGATGCAGTTTTAACCTGCTCAGTTTTAAAATGTCATGAAGATAACTTCTTAGTTTTTGGTGGACACGATAAAACACTCTATTTAATGAATGAACAAATGAATATAGTAGATGATAGAGTTTTTGATGGATGGGTTCGGTGTACTTATCCAATTGATCTCGATGGAGATGGATGTGATGAAATCTTAGTCGGTGCTGGTGATGGAAATTTCATGGTTTTAAAATTAAGTCCAGAAAAAAGAAAATTAGTCGGAATAATGAGATATAGATCCCCAAAGAGGATAAATTGTTGTACAGCTGGAGATATTACTCGAAATGGGAACATAGAATTAATATTTGGTGGTGAAGATAAAACTCTTAAAGTATTTGATGCTATTAAGGCAAAGGAACCAAAATTCGTATTTTATTATGATTCTTGGGTGACTGCTTGTACATTGGGAGTATTAAAATTACCTGATGAAGAAATCCCAATATATGGATTATTAGTAGGTACAAAAAGCGGAATTGTTCAACTAATTAGATTCACAGAAAAGCTTCCCGAGATCGTTTGGCAAATAGACTTTCATGCTCAAGTAAACGATATTAAAGTTGGCGATGTTACAAATGATGGATTCAATGAAATTTTATTAACCTCAGATGACTCAACTATTAAAATCCTCGATAGTAGTGGTGAACCTATAAAGCAAATACCGATTGATGATGGGCGTCCGCTATCACTCTTAATAGAAGATGTAGATGGGGATAATGCGAATGAAATTGTAGCTGGATGTGCAGATGGGTCATTAAAGGTATTTCATAATCCTGCTTTGGGTTCTACTGATTTTGAATTAAAGTGGAAAACAAAAGTATCTACCTCAATTGAA
>JAHQWY010000289.1 GCA_029856445.1 Promethearchaeia archaeon | reverse complement strand
ATCTTTAAAATTATTATTTATTTCGGAAAATTTTTACCAATATCTATCTACAAAATTATTGATTTTCTTTTCCTAGATAATGATGGGATTAATCCCTATGATAAAAGAGATAAGTGGAGTTTTGATTTTAAGAGTCTTAAAGA
Source organism: Promethearchaeia archaeon (assembly GCA_029856445.1). Taxonomy (GTDB): domain Archaea; phylum Asgardarchaeota; class Lokiarchaeia; order Sigyniarchaeales; family SOKP01; genus Loki-b32. The sequence continues at coordinate 4,745 of JAHQWY010000289.1, read as the reverse complement.
ATTTTACGTAACAATGGGATTTAATCACAGCTTTTGCTTAAGAGATGAATATATCGGAGTCTGGGAATCATGAATTCCTCTTTATTTATAAAAATCTTCAAACAAATAATATAAAATACCTAAATTAATTAATGTTATTAATAAGAGTTTTTGAGGTTTATTTTGAAATTAACTCTCAGTTTGTGGGATATAGCAGGTCAGGAACGATTTGAGTTCTTCAAAACAGATTTTTTTAAGGGAGTTGCAGCGGTTGGTTTAGTTTTCGACTCATCTCGTCCTGATACTTTTGATTCTATCGAAGATTATTTTGATGACATACGTGATCAGTCTGGAAATATCCCAATTATTTTGGTGGGTAATAAAGATGATTTGAAAAGAGAAATTGGTGAAACAATCCCTCGTGAGAAAATAATTCAAATGGTAAATCAATATAATCTCTTTGAATATATTGAAACATCCGCTTTAGAAGGCAAAAATGTATACAGATTGTTTTATCGATTAGCTTTAACAGCGTTATTAGACATTAAACCGAGATTAGGGGAAGCAATTGATTCAAACCATTTTAGATTCAAAATCTTACTTGTAGGAGCTGCGGCTGTCGGAAAATCCTCATTGATTGATTCATTTGTAAATAAAAAATTCGAAGAATCATATAAATTAACTGTTGGATTAGATTTTATGATTCAAGACGTTGAAATTGAAGATGAAAATATCCCAAAAGAAACAATCGATCTAATTAAAACTTCAATGAAATCCTACAAGAGAAGAATCAAAAAAATTCGTAAAATAGAGGAATCCTCTTAATAGTTCTAAAATGATCTCCTAAAAACCGCTTTATTTTTAGGAAAAGGTATACTTTTCATAGTTGAATTTACAAGGAGGACCTATCGTCGCCATTAAGTGAATTGGATCTGATGTCTTATCAATTTCCGTTACCCAAGAATATATCGTACCACATTTTCTTCCTTCAAATTCAAAATGGTTGCAGACACCCTCTTCATGGGACTTAAGGAATTCAATTATATCTTTCAAAGCTATTTTACTTTTCCTATTTTCAAGAAAATTTTTTACCTTATTGAATCGTTCCACACTATTAGGAGGAATTAAGCTTGGATCAGAATATTGTTCAAAGGATTTAACTTGATAATGATTTGTGGTATATAAATAATCATTTTTACTATAAGTCACAGCTATACGAGGGGGTGCGGTTTCCACTCGTGCAATATTATCATCTGTATCCGCGATCATAAAGATCTGACCTCTCACATGAGGGACTTGTTCAAGAAACGATACTGCCTCTTCTGTGGTCCGACAATTATCCAAAATCCATCTTGTTGATAAAATCATCCGGATTCCAGGTTGCCATTTACCAGTATAATTTTCAGCTAAAAGTATAGCAATTGTTAAACCTGTTTCATTTTTTCCTCCATAGATCCCTATCATATGATCTGAAAAAGTTATACTCTTCAATTTACCCTCTGGATGAATGAAACTAATACCACATAAATCTTGGAAAGATTCATCCCAATCATAATTTCGAGCAAAAATGGGAAAACCTGATTCTGTTAGTTTACTTCCAATTGCGAATACCGTACAGCCACCTTCTGGAGTATGAAAAAACTCAAATCCTAAGGCTAATAAAAATGCCTCCATAGATTCTAGATTATAATTGCCACCATCACAAAATCCTTTTATCTCTTCAAGCAAATCTGGAATATATTGTCTTGCAATTTCTTTGCATTGACGACTAAATTCTAATTTCTCTGGGGGACAAGGTGGTGGCTTAAAAAAACGTTTGATTTGAGAACCAACTTTGAATCCCATCTCATAATAACTTCCTTCTATAATATTTGCTTTCATTATATTAACCCAATATTATATTTTCATATTCTTTTCATAGAAGAGATTATATAATTATAAAAATCTTATGTGATAATAAGATGATATAGAAAACAAATTTTTATATCCTATTTTTATTTAATAACATTTGGTGTCAAAAATGAGTATAGAAAAACTTGAGGAGCAAAAGGAAGAATTATTAGATAAAATAGAAGCTCTTGAAGAGAAATGTGACACACTCCCAATCTGTGAAGAAGATGATGGATGTGAAAGATGTGAAACCTATGCAGAAATAGAAAAACTTTCGGCTAAGGTCGAAGAGATAGAAGATAAGATCGACGAACTAATGGGAGAAGATGAGGATTTTTAAATAAAAATTAATAAAAAAAACTTTGTATGAATTTCTTTTTTTAATTTTTACTTTCTATTTATAAAAAAATAGGTTTTTTATAGGTTTTTGAACATTCTCCTTAAACCTCTTGACATGATTAGTTGTTGGACCTGTTTTGTTCCACCTACTACTTCCAATATTCGTGATACGCCTACATAATCATGCATTAAGGTGTTATCACACACACCTGCCCCGCCCATTAAATTTGCCGTTTCAAAACATACTTCTTTTGCTAAAGAAGCACAATTGTATTTATATTGACTTGCGGAAGTAACCATAGATTGAGCTATGTAATCGGGCAATTCACCTTTATATTTCTCATTTTTCTCATCATACGTTTCTGCAAATTTTAGGACTCCATGGGTCATACCAGTCGTTCTAGCCCAGAGATCCGCTAAAGAAAAACCAACTCCTTGAAAAAGCAATATCTCTCTTTCAAACTGACGTCTCATATTGGCATAAATAACAGCATGGGCTAGAGCACCCCAACATGCACTAATACATCTCACTGCGATTGCTATTCTTTCAGGAATCAGCCCTTCAAATAGATGTTCTCTTCCCTTCCCAATCCCACCTAAAATATATTCTTTTGGGATTTTCAGATTCTCAAGACGTTCCTTTCCTATAAACAATTTAGGTGTCCAAGGGATATTTACACGCTCGCAATTCCATCCATCCCATGATGTATCAATTAAGAACTGCGCCATCATATTTCCTTGATTTTGTTCTGCTGTTGCATAGGAAACAGCCCATTTAGCCTTTGGAGCATTCGTATTAAAGATCTTTGTTCCATTTAGGAGAAAAGAACCGTCATCTTGGGCTTCACATGTTGTCAGCTGGTGTACAGCATCAGATCCTCGCTCAGGTTCAGTAATTAATAAACAACCAACTTCTTTACCAGTAACAAGCTCTTTCAGGGCCTCTAGCCTCACAGGGACATTTTCATGATGAGCATAGATAGGATTAAGACATATAACGGTTGCCCCGGTACTCATTGCAAATTGAGGATCAAAATTATCCAAACCAAGAATTCGCATAAATTCTATTGCCATCCCATAATCTTCATAATTTAAATCAATACATGCATATGGAGTTTGACGTGTAATATACCCTTCTTTTCCAAAATCAGGTACCCAATCATAAATATCCTCTTCAGGTCCATGCGTTATTTTGTTTTGAGATTCATAATTTAAACAAAACTCTTGAACTTGCTCAAGGAAATTGAATTGTTGCTCAGATAAAATTACTCTAAGGTTATCCTTTACGAAATTATATCTGTTTTCAAGGCTAAGCTTTTCTAAAATCTCGTCGTTAATAACTTGAGTCTTATATCGTTTGTTATCACTCATTTCAATCAATCTTTCAGAATTTTATGTTTTAATATGTCAATTAAATGTTATTTATTCCTTATTTTGGAACTAATTTAAAATTACCTTCTAAGTTCTTTAGGATCTCTTTCCTTGTAAATAACAACGGAATATATTTCCCTTTTACCCATAATTTCATTAAATCGTTGTAATGTTTATGGAAAGGTAAACCTAATTGACCCCCAGGGATTACTCCTATAGACTTATCCCAATCAGATAGATCGTGTATTTGGCGAAATGAAGGTCCAGCAATAACTTCATAATCATTCATTGGATCATAATAACCATTATTTAACGTGTTTCCGTCTCCTCCAATTTTATAAGGACCAATATTTAACATTTTAGCTTCTTCATTTGCTTGAGAGAATGGATGTGCTAGAGTTATTTTATGTAAATTTCCCCATTTCCATTTAGTATAATCTGAAGAGAATTTTTCTGTTAAGAATTCTATAGTTCTTTCTAGAGCATTAAATAAGATTTGTCCTAACTCATCAAGATTTTCATCATATAATTTAAATAATCTTTCAAGTTCAAATGGATTCGAAGTTAAATAGATTTCAAATAGTTCTTTTCCAATTAGGGGAACTAAAATGGCTCTCAAGGTTTCTTGATGCCAAATTTTGTAAATCATACCAGCGACACTATTTTTTGTCAAAAAGTAATCCCAATTTTCTAATACCGAAACAATTTCCTTATGAAACTCTGTATGTATTTTGAGTTTAACATGTTTCAGCATCTTAGGCAGAAATTCTAAAGCTTCCTCTGTAAAAAGATCAAGTTGATAATCTATAAAATCTTGGATTGTAAATTTTTCTTTTGATTGGAGTAAGTTTTTGAGCCTTTTCTGACGATAAGGTTTAGCACGATCCTGTGCTATTAAGACACCATTGGGGGCTTTATCTTCATTATAGTTAGCTGTATAAACAAATCCATGCTCGGGGTTATAAATTGAAAACATTTTTTCAAAAGGTACTAATCCACTCCATTCAAATTTTTCATCTATACCAGGATTCACTGTTGCTCCATCCCCATATTTTCGTAAAGGGAGTGTTCCTCCATGTTGGTGTCCGATATTCCCCTCTATATCACCATATAAGAAATTTTGGGGTGTTATTGTCATTTTACTCATAGCTTCACGAAAATCACTC
>JAHQWY010000288.1 GCA_029856445.1 Promethearchaeia archaeon | reverse complement strand
TTTTTCGGATGCTATAATAAATAGTATTATATTTTTAAGGATTTTTCAAGCTTTCTATTAATGATAGATTAGTTGTTATAATAATTTGTCTTGAGTTTTACTTGAAGAAATGTAAAAATAGTTAGAAGAACCGAGACTTTGCTCCTTAATCATATTAAATCAAAAGAATTATCTTTCAGCTTTTTTTCTAATTAGGAAAAGTATACATTTAAAATTTATTAAGGAAAGTGATCTATATTATAAATTAGCACTAATCTAATGTGAAAATTTATGAATAAAAAAAAAATTATAATAGCTAGTTTAATATTTCTAATCTTATATAGCAATATACTTTTCAATTATAATCATCAAAGTGATGAGAAGACTCAGGTTTCTGAGCAATCTAAAATCAGTGGTGGTCCTATTCCTCCTCCTCCTAATGAAATAAATTTTGGAACTGGGAGTGGTCCTATTGATGCTGATCCCCAATATATGTGGGATAGTGCATCATTTGACTATGCCTATCAAATTTGGGAAGGATTATATGCATACAATTTGAGTGATCCGGAACTCGCTCTTATCCCTAGGCTTGCGACTGATTTTGGTTCGTGGAGTGGTAATAACTTCACAGTAAATCTTCGACAAAATGTTTATTTCCATTCTGGTACTAAATTTAATGCCACAGCGGTTAAATTCACGTTTGATAGATTGTTATACTTAACAAATTTAACCGGGGCACAGGGACCCATGGATACAATTTTAGGTACATCAATCATTGAGTCTTTATATAAATGGCCTGACGGTACTCCTATTCTTAATCGGACAGAAATTATTAATGAATATTTAGTAAAATTTGTGTTAAACAGGCCATGTGGCATTTGGTTGCCATTATTGACCTTTACTGCGTCAATGATTTTGGATCCCGAGATAACTCCTTCTGATGATTATATTGCAGCAGGTATGGCGGGAGTAACATCTTCAAATGTATCTGGAACTGGTCCATGGATATTTGACTATTATGTTCCTGATATAGAACTAAGTTTCTTAAGAAATGATAATTACTGGAGAGGACCAGGAGCAGTTGCTAATTTAACATATATTATTATTCAAGATTCAAATGTCAGAAATATTGCCCTACTAGATGGAGTTGTAGACATTTTAGATGCACCTCATCTATCATATTATGACGAGATGGAAGCAGATCCAGATGTTACACTCTTCGAGGCTGGTTCCAGTACAATAATCCAATGTCTTGGGATGAATAACCGACTTTATAACAATAATTGGAGAAACGCAATATCCTATGCCATTGACTATGATTATCTGATCACTAACATACTTGAAGACGAAGCACTTAGACTAAAATCACCAATTCCCAATGGTATTATGTATGCAAATGATTCATTTGATGTTCCTATCTATAACCTTACGAAAGCAAGAGAATATATGGTCAGCATGGGTCATGGGAGCATGGCGTGGTTAGATTCACAATGGCAGTCAGCTAATTTCCTAACAGTCAACTATACTTATAACTTAGGTAACCAAGTAAGAACAGATTTCTTTACATTACTAGAAAATAACTTGGATAACATTGGTATTACTGTAAATGATAACGGCTTAGAATGGGATCAATACGTGGATTATCTATATGGTCAACCGGGTTATAATCATTTATCTTTATTCTGGCTCGGATGGATGCCTGATTATAATGATCCAAACAACTATGTGAATTATTTAATGTCAAATACAAGTACTTATAACCTCGCACAAATCAACGATCCTTATTTGGAAGCTTTAATCTTAACAGGAAGCGAAGAAACTGATCAAACTGCAAGAAAATTGATTTACGCAGAACTACAAAGATACGTTGTTGAAGATCTCCGACCATGGGCTTTCGGATATGTTGGTAAAAACTACGATGCATGGGTAAGTGGTCCAGACTATGAATTAAAAGGATATCCAAGCAATGGGTTGACCTACAATTATTTCTATCCTTGTTATTGGAGTGAATTGCCCACCCCATTCTCAATATATATTGATGATACCCTCCCTGAATATAATTGGAGTAAAACTGCTGATGAAAATGACTGGTGTAGTGGATCAGGAACGTGGGGTGATCCCTATTTAATCGAAGATATAGTAATTGATGGTGAAGGAATAACTAACGGAATTGAGATACATAATTCTAGTGTATTTTTCAAAATAAAGAACTGTACGATCAATAATGGTGCTGAATACGGATTGAAATTAAATAATGTGAATAATTCTATTTTGGATAACATTAGTTGCTATGATAATCCTTCAGCTGGTATTTCACTGAATTATAGTAATAATCATACAATAAGTAATACCATTATTTCGAATTCAATAACCGGTGGAGAAGGAATATCCTTAATGTATAGTAATCATAGCAATATTTTGAATAATGACATTTCAAATTGTGAAAGTGGATTAATTTTGGGATTTTCATTTGATAATTACGCGTTTGGCAATATAATGATGAATAATCTAGGCGGGATTGTTACGGGCTTCAGTTGGAATATGACAATTGAGCAAAATGATATCTGCGATAATAGCTTTGTGGGTATAGGATTACAAGGTACATATGATACGATAATAAATAATAACTATTTATCAAATAATGATTATGGAATATTCATGGTTAGTATGTTCTATCCATGCTTCAATAACAGTATTATGTTCAATCAAATCTATAATCATGATCACTTTGGTGTAGGTTTGGACGAATTCTCAACCCAGAATAAAGTATTCCAAAATGAATTTATTGGGAACCTAGTTAATGCAGAAGATAATGGTACCTTAAATACATGGGATAATGGAATAATTGGTAATGCTTGGGATGATTATATTGGTACTGATACAGATGATGATGGTATTGGAGATACTCCTTATTTAATTGATGGTGCTTCTGGAAGTGTGGATAATTTCCCCATATATGATGATGGTGAAGATTTATTAATTACCATTAATGAACCAAACTCGATAGATTCATACGGAACAGATGCACCCGATTTCAGCATTACTATAGTTGGTACCGATATAGATACAAGATGGTATACACTTGACAACGGAGTTACTAATATTACTTTCCCAGGACTCACTGGTACCTTTGAAGAAGTAGAGTGGGATAAATTAACTAGCGGATCCCACACAATACGTTTTTATGTAAGTAATTCAATGGGGCGGATATTCTTTGACGAGGTAACAATCACAAAAGAAATAGAAACACCAGCAGAAGAAATACCTGGTATGAATCTTTATGTAATATTACCGATAATAATGATTGCTGCCATTGGTCTGCTTTTACGATACAGAAAGAAATTTAAATAACTTTTTTTTTATTTTATTTATTAATTATTTACCAATATACTTCTTTTAAAGTCTTATGATACTCATTTAAAGATTTGATTTCGACTTTCTTTACCCTAACATTTTCAATCGCATCTATTACAGCTTTCGCAAGTTGCAAATTAATTATTACAGGAATATTATAATCAACAGCCATTCTTCGAATTTTATATTCATCTTCAATGATGATTCTAAATTTTTCTTCAACAGTCGTAGGCATTGGAATATTAATTACCATATCTATATGACCTTCTTGTAAGCACGCCATTATGTTGGGTTCTTTTCCATATTCATGAACTTTATATAATTTTACTGCTTCAATGCCATTTGATTTTAAGGCAATAGCTGTATCTTCTGTAGCAAATATGTTAAAGCCTAGACTTTTCAATTTTTTAGCAAGTGGAATCATTTGATTTTTTAATTCATCTCCCCCTACAGAAATTAAAATATTTCCCCCTTCAATGGGAATATACATTTCTGTAGCCTCTAACGCTTTTATTAAAGCATCCTGAAAATCCTCCCCAATAATCCCGATTTCACCCGTTGATGCCATTTCAACCCCGAGTCGGAAATCTGCCTTATCTAATCTCATAAAAGAGAACATTGGAGCTTTAATTCCAACATAATTTCCATAAGGGAGATTTAAAAGTCTTTTTGGGATTTTATTACCCATTATTACTTCTGCTGCTAATCTCATCAAGTTTATTCCTCGAGTTTTAGAGACATAGGGCATAGATCTTGAACTACGTAAATTACACTCAATTACATAAACTTCCTCATTTTTAACCATATATTGAACATTAAAGGGTCCTTGGATTTTTAACGCAACAGCAATTTTTTTGGTATAATCCTCAATTTTCTTAATTACATCGTCTGAAATAGTATAAAAACCGATTGACATCGTTGCATCCCCACTGTGAATGCCAGCATTTTCTATATGCTCGACAACTGCTCCTATTAGTACACTATCACCATCGCAAATACCATCACATTCAATTTCTCTAGCATCAGTAAAGAACTTAGTTATTACTACAGGATATTCACTCGAAACAGATGCAGCAAGATCAAGAGTATCTCTGAGTGTTTCTTCATCATAAGAAACTCTCATTGCCGCACCACTTAATACATATGAAGGTCTAACTAAAACTGGATAACCAACTTTTCTAGCAAAATTTAAAGCTTCTTCTTTATTGGTTAAAGCATTCCATTCAGGTTGTTTTATATTTAGTTGATCTAATAAAGCACTGAATTTACTTCTATCTTCTGCCATATCTATTCTTGTTCCATGAGTACCAAGTATTTTCAGATTAGTTTTTCTGAAAAATTCTGAGTATTTTGAAATCTTTGCTGCTAAATTATTTGCTATCTGTCCTCCTGCAGATACTACAATTCCCATAGCTTTTTCGAGTTCACATATATCAAGCACTCTTTCTCCTGAGATTTCCTCGAAATAGAGTTTATCGCTAACGTCATAGTCAGTAGAAACAGTCTCTGGATTATAATTAATCATTATAGCTTGATCTACTCCCAATTTCTTTATTCCCCATA
>JAHQWY010000287.1 GCA_029856445.1 Promethearchaeia archaeon | reverse complement strand
TATGAAATTCTGAGGGATTCCTTCTTTCCAATGGCGATTTCGCAGATAATTATATAATTTGAGTGGACTAAATAATTCTTCTAACTCCAAATATTCGGGGTTTACTCGTTTACTTCTAAAATCGTGCAATTGTTGGATAAATTCTTTCCCAAGTGCTTTATTTAATGAAACAATAATCTCATACTCATCTGTGAAATCTTTAAAATCGGTTCTTGACCCTTTTGAAGTTATTTCAGTCTTATATTGAGAAATGGAAGGGATATTAATCCCAAAATATCGGCTGGTAAAATCTAAGATCTTATCCCAATATTTTTGGGGAAAATTTTTTAGTAATCCTGGAATTTTAGCGGATGAGTTATTCTGACTCACTTCTGTAAAGATCTGGGAAGCAACATTTTTTATACTCTGTATTTTGTCCTGTAAAATGGTCATATTTGGTGAACTGGATATAAGATGCTGCTCGAAATCTAAATTAGAACCATTTTCAGAGTAATTTACAAACTGACTATTTTTCTTGTTATAAAACACAAATTCAGAGCCGTTCGTTAAGTTAGGAATAATCTCATTAGAATTTAATACACAGTGAATATTCTTAATAGTTAATATCTCCTTTACCTTTTCCCGATCTAAATTATAAATGAAATAAAAAGTAGGAGACTGAGAATAGGCATTACTAGATTCAAACTCTAATATATTCTTTAAATCGTGCAACGCGGTGGATTCAAGATCGATTGAACTATATCCGACGGTAAAAATTTCAAGAGTATGAAGATGCTTCAAATCAACATAGGGAAATATGACTAGGTTTTTTTGTTGGAAAAATATTATGTTCAAAAATTCTGGGGTAATAAAATCTTCTCCTGAATCCACTTTTTTTCTCACATAAAAAGATTATTCTTGAAAATAATTGAAAATTGCCTGAAGTATAACATGTTTAAAGCATTCGACTACATTCTTCCCTTGCAATGCCTCAGTAGGATATATAACTAGCGTACCATCAGGATATGTTTCCAATAAAGGCAATCCAAGAGCTAATTTAAACTTAGAAATGCTTATTGCATTTTCTAAATCTCGCTTATTTAACTGAACTAAATATGGAATGTTTTTTGGGGAAGCAAAGCTAATTAACTCTCTGAAGCTTCTCTTGTTTTGTTCTAATTTATCAGGATCCGAATCACCAACAAAGACAATTCCATCTGCTCCATCTAACACATACTCACGGGTTGACAAGAATCGCTCTTGTCCTGTACATGTAACTACATGAGCAATGATGTTAAATTTTACATCTTTTAAAGTAAATTTAAATAAAAGATAGAGAGAATCCTCCCATAAAGTTCTCCCTTCAGTGGTTTCAATGGAATATCCCCTTGATAATTTGAGGAGATCGAACTTTTCCCTCAATCGAAAGAAGTTTGTAGTCTTTCCGCTCTCTCCGGGACCCCAGTACACGATCTTAAACTGTAGCATATTTTCGGAATCGTTAAAATCGAACTTGTCACTTACTTCCAACTCTCCTTCTTCTTTTTGATGCGTTTCCATCTTATCACCGCTATTCTTTTTTTTGTTGATACTTCTAACTAATACTTCCGAGTTTGTCGGAAAAGATTTCCTTTTTAAGTTCTTTAATATGCTCTTTTATATCTCTCTCTGACATTTTTAGCATTCTCTGAGCTGATTGATTCTGCATAATTTCATCTCTGATTTTATTGGCAAAGTGACTGAGTTGAAGGAAAATAGCCCCTAAATTCACATCACTATCCGTTAGCAACACAACTAATATGTCACGTTTCCCCTTTTTCTGAAGTTCCACAGCCCCGATTGACTTAACAAACAACCGCATGTCATTATAAATTATAGTTGCTCTTTCGAGAAATTCAGATTCAAAGAAATCTTGACCTTGTCGTGCTACACCGTACAGAGCAGCACCAATAGAACTTAAATCCCAGTAATTCAGCTTACGATCAAAACGAGAATCGATGGCGATAATTTTTGCATCTTGATCGATTGTAATTAGGCCATAGATATATCCTTTACGAGTTAATTTCCCATATCTATACCGTATGTCATCCAATACTTCAGTTATACTATTTTTATATAGAATTTTTGGAATATGGTTTATCATTTTTTTATCATAATATTCATTTTATATGGATGAGTTCTAGTTCTGCATATTTAAAGAAAAAATCTTTCCTAACATATGTAAAATGTTTTTATTCGAAAATAATCGGAATTATACATTTCTTTCCTAACTCCTTTTCAAAATCTATAAAATTAGAAGCATTTGAACCTCTATTTCTTATTACCTCTGTAAAATCTACTTTAATCCTAACTTATTACGAGTTCTATGAAACGCATAGGCACTACAATTACAAAAAATTCTTAGATTAGTTTGGATAATTTTATCTTCATGCTCTTTATCATTTAAATCTGTTACAAATAGAACTATCGCAAGCTGGGTGGAAAACTGAGGTAAAAAGCAATTTCTATCAAGAACTTTTTTGAGGATTCTTGCATTTTCTTTAGCTCGAGGATAATTAAATATGGGAGCAAATCGATGGAGTTTATGAGTATAAATCTGTAATTTCTTAATGCTTTTTGTATAATTATAGGTAAATGAATAACTTCGAAGGAACTCTCTAAAGAAAATCAAATTCACAAGAAACTTACTTATAATAGAATGAACCAGCGGGATGGGAATATCACACCTTCTATTAATATCTTTATACTCTTGATTTGTTAAAGCTCTGATATTTTGAGGGTGAGAAACAAAGCATATCTTGCGAAATAGGTAGTTCAGCACGATCTCTTTTACTTCTTGTTGCGATTTCCCGATGGTTGATAAGGGTGAGATCCAGGTATAATCTTTCTTTAATATCTGCGTCATAGTACATGAGATAAATATAATTAAATCTAAAAAAAAATAGTGCTCAACCTATTTAAATGAAAAAACAAGTACATGAGAAAATTCATTATATTTCAATTTTATCTAAGGTAAGTTGAATTGATCTTGGTTTGTCCTGTAACTTGAGAAAATAGTTTCTGCATTTCTCATAGTTAGCACCCAGTTTCTCTAGATTTTTCTCTACACGCTCTCTGTTGAGATGATGTTCTTCACATAACATATCAACTACATGTGATTTATGAGAAAAATTCCAATATAAATTCTCTGTAGATTTATTTACTTCAGGAAAGAGAAAGATTTTTCTTACTTTCTTAATTATTTCAGAAGTTAGAGCACTCATATCATATGTTTTGTCCATTGATGAGATAACATTTTCTATTTGTTTGTGCTCCTTGATTAATTTTATGGCTTTATATGGTCCTAATCCTTTTATCCCTGGAAAATAATCTGTACCTACCATCATTCCTAAATCAACTAATTGAAATTGATTGATTTCTAATTTTTTTAGATTCTTTCTCAAATCAATACTCAATGGAATTATTTTGGTGTATTGCCATTTTCCTTGAACTTTTCTTCTCAATGATTTAGACAGATTCTGTACCATGTGGGGAGATCCGAATAGGAGTGAATCAAAATCTTGGGAATTAGAATAATGTGCAATTCCTTCTTTCACCAAATGCGCGCATTGAGACTCTGCTGAGGCAGGAGATTCTATAAAGGGAACTCCTAATGCCCCGAGTAATTGTTTCGATTCTAAGACGCTATTTTGCCACAAATATTCTTTACTCAAGGCAATTTGTCGTGCTGTAGTCTCATCCCCGTTCTTTATTGCTTCTTCATACCATTTCTGGGTAAAGCTAAAATCATTTAACCTATCCTTCGTTATTACTTTTTTAAGTTCAGAATCACGCCCGTCAAAACAAAAAATTGGAAATATCCTTTTAGAGTAATAAAAATTGATTCGATACAGAAGTCCATATAAATGTGAAATTGGTCTTTGAGTTCTGTCCAAAATAAGCCCGGCATAAGTTCCATCTGGGTTTTTTCGAGCAAAATTAAATAATCCCATAATGATATTTGGAGCATCCACAGCGATTATTTTTCCTGCTAAGGTTTGAAATTCAATAGTTATCCTTGTAATGAGATCTTGTATTTTAACTCCCATGACTGTTAATAAGTGGTATAAATTAATAAAGGAAAAAAAAGGAAATTAAGTATTTATTACCATCCTTTTATCATATGGTATAACCGACACAGTATAATAAAAAGCTTAATCTTAGTACTTCACCTTTTTCCCGTAATTAAAGGTGAATAACAGATCGTATGAGAGTATTTAAATAAAAAATCCCGAATGCTACAAAATAAGACTAATATTACTTAATTATCATCATTAAGGTCTTTCATGATCGAATCAAAAAATTTTTTTGCTTTATCAGGATCTTTTAGCTTTTCGAATGAATCAAAAAAACTACCCATCTCTGAAAAAGCTAAAATTTCATTATCAGGTATAACTCCAATTTCCTTTTTATCAAACTCCAGTAAACAGTCTGGACATTCAATTGAGTCTGGATATTCGAAAACTTTAGGATTTTTACATCGAGGGCAATAATACTTTTTCGCCATAGGTCTGAAATAACCTATAAAAATGTATATGCTAACTAAAGATAAGTTGACTATAAATATAAAAGGATGGGTTAATAGGATCTTCATTGCATACATACAATAAACTCAAGTTAAACTTATTTAAATAAAAATCTTGTCTTACCATCTACGTTTTTCCTTTAAAAACAACGAGTTTGTATTGAGTATAACTTCATAAATTTGTATAAATGAGAAATATGAAAAAAGAAAAATTCTACATATTAAAACCCGAAAAAAATTCAAAATGGGTGGGCTATACTTTTGCAGGAATCATAATTTTTACTTTAATTTACGTTCCCTTCTTTGCAGTCAATATACGGTATCAATTAGGTGCTGCGTTTTTAAAGATTTTTGATA
>JAHQWY010000035.1 GCA_029856445.1 Promethearchaeia archaeon | reverse complement strand
ATAATTTAAGCTCATCTCGAACTTCTTCAAAAGCATCTATTAACTCTTCACCAATAATAAAAACCTTACCAGGGTCGATGTTAATACTATGTATAAGTGGATTTAATCTTTGTTTAGTATTGATTAGAGAAGAAACAGCACCTACTTTCGACAATCCATATATTGCAAACATTATCTCAGGTCTATTCGTCATAAAAACAACAGCGATATCTCCTTTCTTTAATCCTACTTTATTTCGAAAATAGTTAGCATAACGGTTGCACCATTCATTATATTCCTTATGTGTATACTTAATATCTTCAAAAAGAATTGCAGCATCATTCGGATAGTTTTTAGCATGTTTTTCAATCAAAATCGGCACATTATGATAAGATTCTGGAGTTATTGCTAAAGCTTCATCAACCACACTTTCCATTCGTTTAATTACATGGCGAGAAAAAAACCAAGCTTTAATGTAATCCCATTTTGAAGGCAAATAGCTACTTTTTTTTCTTGATTTCTTAGGATTTTTACTCATAATCTTAACCCATCTTAACTTCAAATCATTCTATAGATATAATAATATTTCTTTCAATCCTCGGATCGTATTGAACTATACATGATTTTCCAACGATTTCCTGAGTATCTAAAGCGAGAAGCAACTCTGGTTTAGTTACAAATGCAATACTTCGTCTCCCATTTTCAAGGGTTCCTATAGCGACTCCTCTTTTAAGTTCCCCTGATCGTTCATAAATAATAGAATATCCATTAACAATAAACTTCCCGTTTGCTTTTTCAATTGGTTCGGGTAAGATTTCTTTTAAAATTGAATCTTGGATTTTAGAGTCATCTCGTGCACCCCATGGGATTTTTGGCCGTTTTGTGCCATAGATTCCAATAGATTGCTTAGTGTTATAACCACCATTGGCTATAACCATTACTTTTAAGGAAGGATTTTCGCGAATTGAATTAACAGTGTTGATAATTGCATGTAAAGAATAATTACTTAACGGTGTGCCAAAAAATGGAAGCCCTCCTGTAAGAGTTAGATCGCGTGGATCATCATCCGTAATTCCAAGTTCTTTCATAAAGATCTCTACAATAGAAGGAAAACAGCTATATAAGTCAAATTTATCAATATCACTCAACTTTAGGCCAGCTTGTTCCAAAGCGAGGCGATTTCCTTCTCTTGCTGCCGGGGAATCATCAAGATGCGGACGACGATAAATTTCATCAATATTTTTGAATGTTGCACCTCCCATAATATAGATCCATTTTTTTTTATCAATATTAAGAGATTCGGCAACTTTCTCACTTGCAATTAAAATTGTTCCTGCTTGATCTACAAGATTATTTGCACACATACGTTTAGTGTAAGGGTGCACAACAAGACGATTTTCAGGTGAGGGGGTAGTTATTTCTTCGGCTGTAAATGGTTTTTGGGTCCAACTATAAGGATTTTTTGAAGCAATCTTAGAAAAATGCTCAAAAAGCTTACCCATATATTTTTTATGTTCTTCAATATTACGACCAGATGATGCTCTTAAAGCTGTTTCAAAAATTGCGTATGCCGTTGTGGGAAAAAATAATTGGTAATTTATAACATCTTGAGCAAGTGCCCACCTCTCTCCATTTATGTATTTTGGATCTTCTTTTTTCGGCCAATACTCAGGCGGTACGTTCTTAAACGTTTTTCGTATAGAATATGCTGCTTCGCCACCTGTGATTAAAACGCAACGATGCTCTTCATTAGTAATTTTTTTAGCTGCTTTATTAACTAACATTTGAGGGCTTTGTCCTCCGTCGGGTAGGTATATTTTTTCTTTAGGTGTTATATTAAGCCTTTTTCCTAGTTCACCAGGAGCATCTTCATATGACCAAGAACTGATATTTACCATATAAATGGCATCTATAAAATCAACAATGTTCTTCGCTTTTGTATCCTCGATTGCCATTTGACCTGTCTTAACCATTAAACTAAGTGAATCTAGAGGTTGAGGAATATTTTTACGTTGTGTAAACTGTGCAGCTCCAATTATAACGGGATTGTTTTTATTATCCATAGCTATCTATAAATTTAATTATAATTTGGTAAATCTCTTATTTTTATTAAAATTTAGGAAAGCAATAAAAAGAGGAATAAGCTGATTAAAACATCCATGAAGCTATATGATTCTACTTCTACTATTAATCTTGGAAAAAAAAATCATGATGCTATTATAGAATTTTTTCTTATCTCCTTAATTTTATCACGTAAAAATGCTGCATCTTCAAACCGAAGTTCTTTTGCAGCCATAAACATTTTATTTTCAAGATATTCAATTAAAATTTCAATGTCTCCTTCTTTCTGTAATTGTTCAATTTTAGTTTTAACATTCTGCTTCAACCTTTTCACTTCCCTTTCTTTATATTCTTTTTCCTCAGATAATGACTGTAAAATATTTTTTTGTATTGTTTGAGGTGTAATATTATGTTTCTTATTGTAGGCAGTCTGTTTATTCCTCCTTCTATTAGTTTCATCTATAGCTGCTTTCATAGCCACAGAAATTCTATCACCATACAAAATTGCTTTTCCTTCAATATTTCTAGAAGCTCTCCCAATAGTCTGAATTAAGGACCTAGTATCACGTAGAAATCCAAGTTTATCAGCGTCTAAAATTGCAACCAATTGTACTTCCGGAAGATCTAACCCTTCTCTTAAAAGATTAATCCCTACCACAACATCATAGGTACCATCTCTTAATTGTCTCAATATCTCAAATCGTTCCACAGTATCGACTTCTGAGTGCAAATATTCTATTTTAATTCCCAATTCGGAATAATAATCTGCAATATCTTCAGCCATCCTTTTAGTAAGAGTAGTTACTAATACTCTACCATTATTTTCTACAACTTTTCGAATTTCTCCTAATAAATCATCAATTTGATTCTTTGCAGGTCTTACCTCAACCTGAGGATCCACTAGACCAGTTGGCCTAATTATTTGTTCTGCTGAAATTTCTCCACTCTTCTCTAATTCATAATCTCCGGGAGTAGCACTCATAAATATTATATATTTAATTTTTTTCTCCCATTCCTCAAAAGTAAGGGGTCTATTATCATAGGCACTAGGTAAACGCCATCCATAATCAACAAGATTTTTTTTACGAGATCTATCTCCACCTATTTGTCCGTGAATTTGAGGAATTGAAACATGAGACTCATCCACCGCAATGAGAAAATCTTTTGGGAAATAGTCAATTAACGTCATGGGAGGAGAACCAGGTGCTCTTCTATCTAAATGTCTTGAATAATTTTCTATTCCTTTACACCATCCCATTTCTCTTAACATTTCTAGATCAAATTTTATACGTCTTTCTAATCGTTGTGCTTCAGCATATTTTTTTTCTTTGCTAAATTTTTCAAGTTGCTCATTTAATTCAATTTCTATTGATTCAAGGGCTTTCACTTTATTTTCTTCTGGAATAATGAAATGAGTAGCAGGAAAAATTCGGCAGTTAGGTATCTCATTTAATATTTCGTTTGAAATGGGGTGTATCTCATGAATTGATTCAATTTCATTCCCAAAAAGCGAAATTCGTAGAGCATTAATTAAATATGCAGGCCAAATATCTATAATATCTCCTCTTACCCGTACTACTCCTGGTTTAAAATCAATATTATTTCTTTCATAATTAATACTAATAAGCCTTTTCAATATTTCGCTTCGGTTAATTGTTTGCTTTGTTTCTAAACTGAGAGATACTGCTGTCCAAACCTCTGGATTCCCAATTCCATAAAGGCAGGAAACGGAAGCTACTATAATAACATCTTTCCTTGTTCTGACAGCATGAGTGGCAGCTAATCGTAATCTTTCTATTTCCTCGTTCACACTAAAGTCCTTTTCAATATACATGCCTGAAACAGGCATGTATGCCTCTGGTTGGTAATAATCGTAATAACTAACAAAATAATGAACGGCATTTTCAGGAAAGAGTTCTTTAAATTCATTATACAGTTGAGCACATAATGTTTTATTAGGAGACATTACCAATGTTGGCTTCTGTACTTCTTGTATTATCTGGGCTACCGTGAAAGTCTTTCCTGTGCCCGTTGCCCCTAGTAATGTTTGAAAACTAACACCATTCTTAATATTTTCTGTCAAAGTTTGGATTGCGAAAGGTTGATCACCAGCCGGTTCATAATCGGTTTGTAATTGAAAGTCCATAATCATATACCTCTTAATTAATACACTTAGATATTTTTTATTACTGCAAAATATAATTTATGTGAGATAAGACTATAGATATTCTAATGAATAATATATTTTGATTTTATTCTAAAAAAGGAATACAATAGAAATTTAATCATATAGATGATTCCTCATAGTCTTACGATTTCTTCATGAAGAATCTCAGCACCTTCTTCTGTTCGTATAAGGATAACTACTTCATCATTATGATTAAATGTAAGTCCCGTAGCTACTGCAAGATCATTAGTGTTAATTGTTAATTCCATAGTATCCCCTGCCTTAATATTAAACGCTTCTATATTAGTACCGGTTAATCGTACCCACGTATTATTGAAAAAAGTAAAAAGATTAGATAAGGCTACATAGGTATCATTTATATAAACCGATTCAAGTGTTACATTAAATCTTCCAATGTTGGAAAATACTAAGGTCGTATTAGCATTTTCATCCACATAAGTATCAGCGTTATTAATCAAAATATTGTAATATGATTGATTCACATAAGCATATAAAGTCTCACTAGTTTTTGCAGTGAAAGTAGTTGTAACATTTACGATCAGCTCGTTTGATTTGTTTATCATTAAATCTGGAATATCAAATGAAACTATCACGCATTCTTGGACATCTAAAGAAGGATTCCCGTATATATACGTAATGTTAGTAGCGAGTGTGGAGTTTACATATATTTCATCTATTGTTACTGATGTATCCCCAGTATTTTTAATTACTAATTTCCCAGTTTCATTTGCATATATAAAGGAGGTCATTATACCATCAATACTTTTAATAATTTGAATGTCAGGTTCATCTTTTATTGTGTGAATATATCCTATATCTGAAGTTACAGTTGTTCCGAAACTTCCCGTGACACAGACTAAAATTTCATCATTGATTTCAAAATCCCCATAGTCAGTTGCATCAATAATTATAAAATCTTCATCGTTCTTATCTAAAAGCAAGCTTCCACTTTGAGTATAGAAATCTTCATATTCAACTTCAATTAAAGATTCTGTTAAATAGATTGAATCTATCCCGAAAATAATATCTCCCGTATTTTTTACATTAATTTTCAGTATTGTACTTTCATTTTCATACGTAATACCATGAGTTAAGCTGAAATTAACAGGGATATGAACTCTTTCATTGCTATTAATTGCTAATAAAGCTTCAGGGGATATGATTCTCTCTTTACCTAAAATTGAGATAGAATAGTTTTCTAAAGTTGAAGTAAATAACACCTCATCACTCACATTAGTTGGAGTAGCAAGACCAATCTTATTATATGTCCTAATAGGGTAAAAGTCAGAAAGTACATCTTTTAAATATACCTCTCCTTTTTCTCCTGGTTTTAATATAGGTGATTCGCTAAGATATTCAATTTTAAGAGGATCAATTCTATCTTCGTCAGTATCATTGTTGAGATAGAATCTTTGCAGCATTTCAACTGTATCTCCAGTGTTTTCTACTTCAAGATATACATCCGTTGTTG
Organism: Promethearchaeia archaeon; assembly: GCA_029856445.1. Taxonomy (GTDB): domain Archaea; phylum Asgardarchaeota; class Lokiarchaeia; order Sigyniarchaeales; family SOKP01; genus Loki-b32. Next base: position 12,071 of record JAHQWY010000035.1, on the reverse strand, counting down.
TAGCACTTTTTTGGATAACTCTACTATTTTCTTTATTAATTCTGAGAGAACCTTGTTTTGATTCTCTTACAAAGAAGTTATTTGTATCATTCGAAAATTCATACCTCTTTCCTTGTGACGCCACAGATTCAGCAGTTACAGTTATATTTACTACATCATCTTTCTGAAAAATTGGTCCTTGTGCATAAACCATTCTTGCTTGGCCACTTTCGACTATAGCAGTTTCATTAATTTTACCTATTATAAAATCAAATTCAGTTCCATTCACTATAACGTTTTTTATGGTTAAATCTTTCGTGCCGGTATTTTTTATGTTAAAAGTAGCATATCCATTATCAAAAAGTTCTGCTTCCTCTATCATAAAACTAGATTCTAGGACTGTATAGTCAAGTTTGTAAAGCTTAACTAATCTATTAGCTGAGATATATGTTGGAATAAATATATTGAAATCATATACTCCATCATCAGGGATATATTCTTTCCATGTTTTACCTTCAAGCGTAGGATTGTTTGGACTATTAATTGTATTAGTATATGTGGCAAATATGCTACCCGCTGTAGCTGCTTGATCAGTAGGAACTCCGTAGAACATCAATTTGACTAACTGACTATAAAACCATTTAGCACCCATACTCCCATTATTGGGATTTTGATATTCACTTTCATCAAATACAGCATCTTCAGCCCAATTATCTTCCTCCCAACCAAATTCTTTATATATATGATAATTGTCATTACAGATTCTTATCATCCAAGGCCATTTCCCTTCATCTCCTCCCAATCCCGTAATCATTAAGCCAAAATAGACTAAGACATAATCCGCCCCCAATCTACGAAATGCTCTTGCACTGTAAATTTCATTAGTTTGCATCAAAGCCATTCCAGTTAAACCGATTCTAGTTGAATTCATGGTTGCATTATCATTGACCGTAGTCACATTGCCTATGGGGGTAAGCCAATAACCATAATCCCACCATGATACAACTACATCAGTTCCTTCTAGGTTAGCTCTCATCCACATTAAAGTTTCTTCCCAATCATGAATAACTCCAGCAGGAGAAATTTGAGTATAAGAAAATTGGTCTATTGAAATGTCTGTTGCATGAACAATCTGAGCAACACCTAGAAAACCAACAACCATAAATATCGCAAGGATTTCAGAACTCCCTATTTGGCTTTTTAATTGTCTTTTACGTTTTCTGCTAATACCTTCCCGATTTTCTCCTAGGAAACTACCAAATATTTTCAAAACACTTACTAATCCATATGCTGCTATTAAAGACACTGCAGGTGAAAATAATAATATAATCCGAATCATACTTCCTGTGAAATAGAACATTAGAATAGCAAATAAAATTATCAAAATTTCTGGAGCATTTAAAACTTTGAAACAAAAATAAATTCCAAGTGGTGTTAAAATCAAGGGAATTAAGGTATTATAATAAAAAACACTCCAGGGACTGGGCATTTGCTCCGCAACTGATGCTACAAGACTTGCTTCACCACGAAATAATGGATTGAGAATGGTTTGGAACTTAATGCCAAAACCAAAAGGAAGTATATCGGGAGCAACCCAAATAATCATTGCCCCAATTAGAAATGCAGGTATAAAGCCCCACTTTACAACATTTATAACACTTTTATATAAAGCGGGATGTTCGACTTTTTTTGTTTGTACTATATGGAATATAACTAAAATAATAGTAAATAAAAATATACCACCTGTTTCTAGGTTTGAGAAGAGGGCATTATATTGATACTGTGAATATAAAGAGAAAATCAACAGACCAGTTCCTTCTACAACAGCATAAGAAATTAGTACATTTTCGTTGTATTTTTCGATAAGGATCAATATGATACAAAGTAATGGGATAACCAAGAAAACAAATTGATACCCACCCCAACTTAGAGATAAATACCCCAAGGAAAGACCACTAATAATAGCATATAAAAAACTTCCAGTTCTTATAGCTTTTAAAAGAAATAAAAATATCATTAAAGTAGCAAAAACCCCAACTGTTTCATTATCAAAGAATCCCACCATAGTACGCTGCATATAGCCTGGATTAAATGCTAAAAAAAAGGCAGCAATTAACCCGGTCCCTCGATCAAGGACTTCTTTGCCCAAAAAGTACATAACTAAAACAGTTAAGCCGCCCATAAATGCAGGGAAAAAATAACACACGTCATATAGGGAGACGGGAATCCCAAAAAAAGTTAAAATCTTATATACAATTACAACAGTAAAGGTCAAACCCGGACGTAGTATTCCACGGTAAAACCCCGTTGGATACCAACTTTTATAATCATGCCATTTAAAGTATTCGTATAAATTGTGTTCTGATAGATATTCCGCATTATACCATTGTATCCAAGGATCAAATGCTTTAATTAATCGTGGACCTCTTAATATCGGACTCATCCTTATTAAAATAGCTAATAAAACGACCATAAAAATTGCTAAGAAAAACAGAACATTTCGCGTTTTTATGCTTATTGAGGTTCTGATGCGATCACGGAAATTTCTTAATGAAGCAGCGATCCTTACCATAGCGTCTCATTTAAAATTTTAATAAATTGGTAATTTATAAACCATAATTAAATTTTGCATATAAAAAATATCCTTTAGATTAAAATGTTTTTCTTTAATCTAACATATTGTAAAATTCAAAATCTTAGAAGAAAAATAAAAATCTTTTAGATTTTTAGTACCTTCAATTGATGTATTTAATAGGTGTTGATTGAATAACTATGGAAAAAAACAGGTATCTTTTTAAAATATATTATCTCGGTAGAGCAAAATATTATGGATCCCAAAGACAACCCAATTATTTAACTGTAGAAGATTGTATTTTAAAAGCATTAGTAAAAAGAAACTATATTCGCAATATTAAACTTTCAGGATTTGAAGTAGCAAGCAGAACAGATAGATTTGTTTCTGCTAGAGGAGCATGCTTTACTGTAGTACTGGAAAAAGAGCCAGTTTTAATGGAGATTAATTCAGCTTTACCTAATGACATAGGGATTTGGGCCTATACAAAAGTACCGTTAGATTTCTATTCTCGATATAATGCAATATTACGCCATTATGTGTATCTTGTTCCTAAACCTCTTTCACATCTTAAGAAAACCAGGCCTGTAGATATTGAAATCATGCAAAAAGCTTGTAATGACTTAGAAGGGCAACATGACTTTAGTAATTTCTTTAAAAGAGACAAAAGTGAGATAAATCCAATACGAGATTTGGAATCAGTACAATTATCAGTTGAAAATGATTTTTTAATTTTCCAGTTTAAAAGTAAATCGTTTTTGCGACAACAAGTTCGTCGAATGGTCAAGAAAATCTTAGAGCTAGGGATGAGTGAAATCACCTATGATGATTTCATTCAATTATTTAATCCCCAGAAGAGTTTTTCTTATCAGCCATCTGATCCAAGGGGATTAATATTATGGGACATTGTTTATGATGAAAAAATCAAATTATGCGAGGATCTAAAATCTAAGAGAAGAATGGAAGATTTCTTCTTGAAAAAGAAATTAAGTTTTAATTTTAAGCATCAATTATTCTACCTCTTGCAACATCACGATTTTAGCTAGTAATGCCTGTAATTGTATTTCTTCGGTTCCCCCCTGACTTAAACGATACTCAAATTCAGCTAGAAGCTTGGTGAGTTCAATTTTCATATCTTCAGAAACGTTTAAATCATAAATTTCTCTATGGATATTTTTAATAATATTTTGTCCTGAGAGCCCATAATCATTGATTAAATCATTTAAAAGCATAATTGATAATTGTAATTGTCTTTCTAAGGCAGCCTTTAAAATATTTTTTACCTTTTCTGGAGGTACTTCTCCAGCTACTCTAAAAACAATATCTTTATCAACTTTTTTAGAGATCGTGCCACATGATTGTAAATAATTTATCGCTCTTCTACAATCCCCTCTAGAAACATCTACTAACGCATTTAAACCTCCAGGAGTTAAGGTTATATTTTCTTGTTTTGCTACATAATTCACTCTTTTTTTGATATCATTGCTATTTAAAGAAGAAAATCGAAAAACAACACACCTTGATTGAATAGGGGGAATAATTTTATTTGAATAGTTGCAAATCAAAATCATCCGACAATTTTTTGTATATTTTTCCATGGTTCTCCTTAAGGCCTGTTGAGCAGGGGATGTCATGTTGTCTGCTTCATCTAAGATTAAAATTTTAAAGGGAATATCTACTGATGGTCGTGCTTTAGCAAAATCTTTAATAAATGTCCTTATAACGTCTATACCTCTTGCATCACTAGCATTCAATTCTAGATATGTCCTATTCAAGGCCATCTTTCGCCCATATAATTCTCTTACCATTGCTAGAGCAGAAGTTGTCTTACCTGTACCAGCGGGACCTGCAAAGATGAGATGAGGCATGGATTTATCTTTAACAAATTGTTTCAAACGTTTAATGATACCTTCTTGATTTACTACCTCACCTAAAAATCTAGGACGATATTTTTCAACGAAAGGTCTATTCTCAAGAGACATATTTTTTAATAGACGAATTTAATTTTTAATAGATCATATTAAGAATTAAATTTTCTTAATTCCTTATTAATATTCATATCTTAAAAAAATAAAAAGGATATTTATGACTGAATTCAAAATAACAAACATAAAATCAAGATGGATTTTAGATTCACGAGGAAATCCCACTGTGGAATCTGAAGTTTATAGCGGAAAAACTTTTGCTAGAGCGGCAGTACCCTCTGGCGCATCTACTGGAGTTTTAGAAGCACTTGAGCTACGAGATGGAGGGAATGCATTTAAAGGTAAACATGTCACAAAAGCAGTATCTAATGTTAATGAGATACTAAGTAAAAAATTATTTGGTTTTGATGTACGAGAACAATCAAAAATCGATGAAAAAATGATAAACATTGATGGAACTGAGAACAAGAGTAATTTGGGAGCAAATGCTATATTGTCTGTGTCACTAGCTGTTGCGAAGCTAGCTGCAAAATTATCCGAGATACCATTATTTACTCACATTCATAAATTAGCATTTAATAAGACGAGACAAGATTATCTGTTACCATTACCATCATGTAACATTATCAATGGAGGAGAACATGCAGGAAATAATTTATCAATCCAAGAATTTATGATTATGCCCATAGGTGCTAACTCATTCTCAGAAGCTATACAAAATGTAGCTGAAGTGTACCAAACATTAAAAAGCTTATTAGCTAAAAAGTATGGCCCTTCCGCAATTAATGTTGGGGATGAAGGAGGGTTCGCCCCGAATTTAACTTTAACATCCGAAGCTATTGATATTATAATTGAAGCAATCGAGGAAGCAGGATTCTTAATAGGGACTGATTTTGTATTAGGAATGGATGCAGCAGCGAGTGAATTTTATGAAGATGGTGTTTATAATATCGATGGAAAAAAGCTTAGTGAAGAAGACTTATTACAATATTATCTTGATCTAATTCAGGATTATCCATTTAAATCAATTGAAGATCCTTTTGACGAAAAAGATTTTAGAAGTTTTGCAAATTTAACTGCAAAAATTGATAAAACAATGCAAATAGTAGATGATGATTTGACGGTAACTAATATAAAAATCTTAGAAAAAGCAATAAACGAAAAAGCAGGCAATGCTTTATTACTAAAAGTGAATCAAATCGGTTCACTTACAGAAGCTATAAATGCGTGCAAAATGTCTTTCAATAATGGGTTTAATGTTATGGTATCCCACCGCTCTGGAGAAACTGAGGATCCATTTATTGCAGATTTAGCAGTTGGTCTCTGTACCGGGCAACTTAAAACAGGAGCTACATGTCGAAGCGATAGATGCGCGAAATTTAACCAACTTCTTAGAATTGAGGAATTTTTAGGAAGCAAAGCAATCTATCCACAGAATTTTAATTCATGGAGAAAGTTTCAATAGAGATAAGATAATATAAATAATTTATTATCTATTTTTTACAAACCTAAATACATTAACATCAATATTTTTAGCTTTTTTTGTGTGGAATTGAAAGCTTCTTTCTAGAATCATATTGTAGGGGAAGTAATTATCAATATGCCAATTAAATCTCTCAGCAAACTTTGAGATAAATCTAAAAGTCTTTTCTCCAGCTAAATGAATAGAATATACTACATTTGAAAAAGAGAAAGCTTTTTCTAAAAAAATACGATCTGCAGTTCTTTTTTTAACTCCAAAAGGAGGGTTCATAATTGTAGTGACTTTTAAATTATTGAAAAGGTGCTTTTTTGAAAATTCAAGATTTTCAACGTTAGTACATAAAGGAAATATGATATCTTCTAATCCTAAGGAATAAATATTTTTTTTTAAAGTATTTAATGCATTAAAATCAATATCGATACTTAAAACTGAATTCGCTTTTAAGTAAGCACTTGCTATGGACAATCTTCCTGTTCCTGAACCAAGATCTACTATAAATTTGTTTTTAATATCATTATACTCAAAACCGGCGAAAAATGTTATATCAACTGCACTAAGAGCATCAATACAATATTGTTCCAGATCAACTCTGGGTTTCGTAAATGATTCAGTGCTTTGGATGATAGAGATTAATTCCTTTTTGCTGATTTTCATCCGTAAAAATGTTTACTCTTTTATGAATAATACAATAAATTTATTTATTTTATTTAATAATATGTTCTTAATAAAGAAAGAAATTGGGAAATTAAAAGATTAGTGTCGATAATATTGGATAAAAAATCTTTAAAAAATGATGATATAGTTCTCACAGGTCAGTATCTTGGAGTTGTTGAGGAATTCCTACCCGATAAGCAAACAACTTTTGTTAAAGATGGGCAGATTTATGCTACTAAATCAGGAATTATTGAGATTGATAATGAAAAAAGAAAAATTGAAATAAAAACTCATCAAGAAAAAGACAGAAAAGTCGTAAAAATAGGAGATATAGTTATAGGTCCTATTTTATTCTTACGGCAATATTCGGTTGGAATAAATTTCTACACAATAAACAAGAAAATTCATTTTAATTCGGGTTATTTTGGTAATATTCATGTCTCTCAAATCTCAAAAAGGTATATTGAAAAAATCCAAGATGCATTTCAAATTACTGATATTGTAAGAGCTCGTGTCGTTAGCTTAAATTATAATGAATATAATTTAAGTACTAGTGGGAAAGATTTAGGAGTTATTTATGCAGATTGTGTTATCTGTGGAACTCCTCTAGATAAAATTGGTCATAATAAGTTAAGATGTGAAAGATGTGGGAATACTGAAACAAGGAAACTGGCAAGTGATTATAGGAATGTTTCAGAACCTTTAAGATTTTAATTTTTTTTTCAATTGTACTTGAAATTATTTTATAGCAACCATTATAAAGTGTTTGTCTTTGAAAAAAGTTGGAAAAAAAGTCATTCATTTCTATAACAGTAGTGGCTCCTTAGATAATATAATTAAATTCCTTGAAAACGTGCAAAAAAAGGTTAATTATCTTAATTTAAATGCAAGTGTTGAAGGAAAAAGTATAAAAATTACTTTATTTGGTTCACGAGATCTTCAGAATCTAGCTACTGAAAGGTTAAAAGATCTAGCAAATCAGTATCTATGAAACTCGACTTTTTTTCGAAACCATAAAAATTTTATTCTATTTTATATTTTCTTCATTATCAAATCCTGTTTATTTGGAGTTTTTATAATGGCTAAGAAAAAAGCAGTAAAAACTGAAGAAGACCTAGATGACATCGAGGATGAATTATTTGATGATGAAGAGGATGAGGAAAGCGAGTATCCTGAAATAAGTGATAAAAAACAAAAAGAAGCTGTTCCTTCATCAGCAGCTGACGAAGCTATTGAAATAGAAGAGGAGGAAGAATTTGAAATAGAAGAAGAAGCTAGATTTCCTGATTATAAGCATCTTAAACTACACTTAACCAAAAAAACTGGCGAGAATGATTATGAATTAATTATTGAAGGTCAATCACATGGTTTCTGTAACATTCTTGTAAAACATTTATTACAAATTGAGGGTGTAACTGCTGCAGCCTATAAAGTAACCGGGATAATTCCCCCACAAATATTTATTCGTCTTGATAAAGATAAAAATCGAAATATTAAAGATATTTTATTTGAAGCAATTGAAGCGCTAAGGGAAGAAGTGGTACAAGTCCAAAAACTATTTCAAAAACTTACCTAATTTTTTCCAAAAATCTTTTTATGAAAACTTTTTAAGAAGTCATAATTCAACTTATCTTAATGGATTATAAGTTTTTAATTAGAGATATAGAGCTTATTAAATCTCAAAAAGCAATTGGGACAGATAAAGGACTAGCAAAATTAGGAGACGGAATTGTAAATCTTACCTATTCTATGGCTAAATCGATGTATTTAACCAAAAACAGTCCAAATAACAAGATTTTAAGAACTGGTGTTAAAGTTAGTAAAAAAATACTTGCTACTGCGTTGAAAAATGCTAATATGAGAAATTTTGCAAAATCTAGAGCTGATGCGCATGATTTTGCTGATACAGCTGAAGCTTTAGTTGCTTATGTCTGGCTTAGCAAAAAAATATCTCTTGACGAGATAATTAATTATTTATTAAAGAATTTAAAAGGAGATCTAAATATTAGGAATGAAGAGATAAACAGTGCAATCGAGGCCTTTACTAATCTCTTTAATTATATTAAAGAATTTCTACCTAAGATATAATATTATGAAAGATAATCCTATTACTATTGGAATAGATGATTCAACCTTTGATTTAAAGTCAGATTTTAAAACAACTCAACTAATTGGCGTTATTTGCCAGGGTATTAGGATGGTTAATGTAACAAGAACAGAAATTGATATTGATGGGAATAATGCAACTGAGAAGATAATAGAACTTGTACGGCAAAATGAGAAACATGTACAATACGTATTCACTCATACAATTACATTTGGTGGCTTCAATATCGTTAATCTTGAACATATTTATAATGAAGTTAATAGACCTATTATAGCATTCAACGATAAGAAAGTCGAGCTTGATTCTGTTGCAAATGCTCTGATTAAAAAATTTCCTAAAGGTTATAAGGAAAAAATAAAATGCATATTAGATGCTGGAAATCTGTACCAGAGTAGAATCCAAACTGCAGGTGGAATCTCAAAAGTATATTTTCATTTAAAGGGTATAGAAATTTCAGAAGCAAATTCCTTAATTAAAAATAGTTCCATTGATTCTAAATTACCAGAATGTCTTCGCTTGGCACATTTAATTGGAAAATTATTCTAATTTTTGAATCATTTAGAATTATCAATTTCATATTCCAAAATACGTTTAATTCTCCCACGTAGATCTACTCTTATTGCTGACATCCCATAAGTAGGGATACCTAATTTTTCTTCAACTTGTTCAGCACTTAAAGCATTGGGAAGATCTTGTTTATTTGCAATTGCTATGATTTTGGAACCAATATATCGCGAAAATTTTTTATACATTTCTTTTGTCTGTTCAATACTTTCTTCAGTAGAATCGCATACCAAAATTGCCAATCCCGCTCCTTTCAAAAAATCTTGCCACATGAATCTAAATCGTTCTTGACCCCCAAAGTCCCAAATATTAACTTTACTCCCATTTAAAACTGAGTCTTCTATTTCTAGTCCAACAGTTGGGGTCGTCTCTTTTGAGATCTTTCTTCCTTGAAGTAATGATAATAATGAAGATTTGCCAACCCCACTTTGCCCTACGAAACATATTTTTGTTTTTGTTGAGAGAACTTCTAATCAACCTTTCCTTATAAGAATCTTCTTACGTAGAAAAGGTGAATAAGGCTTCAAAAATTAAAATAATATATGAATAACACCCAAATATTTCAATTTCAATGTCAAGATCTAATATAAATCTTACATAATGAATAATAAAACTCCTCATAAAGAAATTTAATATTCCAAAAAAGAATTCTAATTGGAAAAAGAGTTTAAATAGGTATAAAATAAAAAATTTCAAAAAAAAAAAGTTTCTTTATGCGCCCGTATCAATATCTTTAACAATACCTACGGCGACGGTTCTCCCCATATCCCTTACAGCAAATCGACCCATTTCTGGAATTACTTCATATTTCTCGAGGCACATCTTCTTTATAGGAGATAACTCAACGATAGCAGTTTCATTTCTTTTTAAGAACTTAGGAGAATCCTCAATTACAGCCCCAGTTTTTGGGTCTAACTTTTTAACTAAACTTGCAAACCTGGCAGCAACTTGGGCAGTATGAGCATGAATTACTGGAGTATAACCTTGAGCTATTGCAGTCGGATGCCAAATTACGATTATCTGTCCTGTCCATTTCCCCTTTGGAGTGATAACTGTAGGAGGATTGTTCGGATGTCCTAAACAATCTCCTCTACTTGCATCCTGCATAGTAATTCCACGGATACTCATACCTATGTTATCACCTGGTTCAGCTTGAGGGATCTCCTCATGGTGCATTTCAATTGTTCGAATTTCTCCCTTAAAACCTGTGGGATTAATTATAATATTATCACCCTTCTTTAAAATTCCTGTTTCTACTCTACCTACAGGTACAACACCAGTTCCTTTAATTCTATAAGAATCTTGTATTGGAACCCTTAAAGGTTTACCAGTAGGCTTTTCGGGAAGTACGAATTTATCGATTGCATCAATAAGAGTTGGGCCATCATACCATGGCATTTTATCACTTTTTTTTGATAAATTCTCCATTGCCATACCACTGGTAGGTACAAATGGTACGTCTTTTACTCGAAAACCAATATTTTTTAGAAGATCTCCGACAGATTCTTTAACTTCATTATAACGATCTTCACTATAATCGTAAATATCAGCTTTATTTACCGCAACTACTATTTGTTTTACACCTAAGGTTTGTGCTAAATATGCATGTTCACGTGTTTGCCCATTCGCAGCAATTCCAACCTCCATTTCACCTTTCTTTCCAGAGACGACAAGAATAGCAGCATCGGCCTGACTGGCGCCAGTTATCATGTTCTTAACAAAATCTGCATGCCCTGGTGCGTCTATAATGGTGAAGTATCGATTGGGAGTTTCGAATTTTCTAAATGCAAGATCGATTGTGATACCACGTTGACGTTCTTCTTTCAACTTATCAAAAACGAAGGCATAAGACCAAGATTCTCTATCGTATTCTTTAGCTAACTTCTCCAATTCACGAGCCTCTCTTTCAGTAACTGCTCCTGTTTCGATAAGAAGCGCTCCCATCATAGTACTCTTACCGTGGTCAATGTGTCCGATGATTACCAAATTTAAGTGTGGTTTATCAGCCATTTTAATCAATTTCCTCTATTAATTATTATTTATTTCTTTAAATTTTAAATTTCTAAATTAAATTTATTTTTATTAGATGTTATTTTTAAATGTTGTTGAGTTTATATTTTTTACTATATTCTACTTTATTTAAGGTCTTTTTCATCATATAATTTAATTTCTATTCAATTCTTAAACTCAAATAATTTCTTTTTTTGTAGATGAAAATTTTTTTTTCATATTGTTTTAAATTCCCAGTGAATAAGACAATAAAAATAAAAAACTATAGATCGTTAAATAAGGTAATAATTGAAAAAAATAAAAAGAATTTAAATAGCCAAAATCTATTATGGTAAAAAGTAGAGCAAAATTTCCAAAGGAAGGGGAGTTTGTAATAGCAAAAGTTACTGAAGTTCAAAATCAATATGTCTACGTTGATCTTATCGACTATGAAGGTTTACCTTCTGAGGAAACGGCAAGAGGAATGATACATATATCAGAGATAAGCTCTAGATGGATTAAGAATATACGAAATTATGTTCGAATTGGTCAGAGAATAGTGTTACGAGTACTACGTGTTGATCCAGAAAAGGGTCATGTTGATATGTCATTAAGAAGGGTTAATTCAGCTCAGAAAGAGATTAGATTAAAAGAATGGAAATATGCAGTAAAATTTGAAAATTTATTGCAATTTCTTACAGAAACTGAAGGAGTTAACATGACGCTTGATGAAGCTTATGAATTAATTGGATTTCCAGTCAAAGATTTATTTGATACATATCAGGAGGCAATAGAGAA
>JAHQWY010000286.1 GCA_029856445.1 Promethearchaeia archaeon | reverse complement strand
ATTGTAAAAAAAATGGTCTTATTATGGTTGATACTAAATATGAATTTGGATTGAAAGATGGAGAACTCATAGTAATCGATGAAATTCATACTCAAGACTCCTCAAGATTTTGGATGTTGGATTCCTATGAAGAACTATTTGAGAGAGATGAAGAACCTGAGATTTTAGATAAAGAAATCTTTAGAGGATGGCTTATGGATACATTTCCAAATATTTTTCCAAATATTAAACCTGAAGATGATATCCCGCCTATTTCAGAGGATATTAAAATAGAACTAGCAAAAAGGTATATGAAAAGTTATAAAAAGATTACTGGGATGGAATTTAAAGCAGAAGTTGCAGACGTACACCAGCGAATACTTAAAAATTTAAAGGAAAGCAATTACTTATAGAATTTAAGAAAATTTTAAATAAGAAACAACAATATTTAATTGTATTATGCTAACTATAATTCTTTTAATTCTTAATTTCACTCTATTCATACTTGGTTTTATCTTTATAATATTAGATCTTAAAAATTATACAGAAAATCGATATAGCAATTTAAAAGGAAATGAATTGCCAAAGCGTAGTTCAAAAAGCCTATTATTCAGTCTTGTAGCTTTATTATTAGCTGTAGTTGTAAGCTTAGCATACTATTAAGAGACTCTTTTTTTATGTGAAAAGTCTTAGAAAATCCTTTTTAAAAATAAATACAAAGATCTACCAACTTTAAATTGCTACTATAAATGCTATTGAATCAGATTACGATAATAGCTTAAAAAAGAGTGAAATAATTCGAGTTCTAGCCGTTTTTGTCGAAGGCAATTATTTTTAAGTTAATAAGAATTAATAATAATATATACAACCTCTCTTTTCATAAATGGATTGCCTAAAATTTATTTCATTTAGAAAGAAAAACAATAATAAATTTCTTCTTGAGAATGATGCAAGCTAATTTTATAGTCGAAATCATCATGACTAATAAAGAAATGGCAAGAGATCCTGTTGGTGAAACTATTAAACGAGATCTCCTAGCCAAAAAAGGTTATGATATGATTTCAAATGTACGTAGTGGTCAATATCTTCGTATTAATATTTCTGCTGATAATGAGGAAAATGCAAAAGAAATTATAGAAGATATGTGTAATAAATTAAGAATATTCAACCCTGTTACTCAAAATTTAACTATTTTAAGAGTATCCAAATCATGAATTTTAAAATAGCCGTAATTCAATTTCCAGCAGCTAATTGTGATTTAGATGCAATTCATGTATTAAATGATGTAATCAATGTTAAAGCAGATTTAGTGTGGCACAATCATTTCAAGGAATCTAAATATGATGGTGTTATTTTACCAGGAGGTTTTGCTTTCGGAGATTATTTAAGAGCTGGGATAATTGCTGCGCATAGTCCTGCAATAGATGAAGCAAAAATAATGCTTAAAGATGGAAGACCTGTAATAGGTATTTGTAATGGATTTCAGATCCTAACTGAAGCCCAATTTCTTCCGGGTGCGTTATTAAGAAATGAATCTCTTAAATTTGTATGTAAATGGGTAAATCTCAAAGTTGAAAATAACAAAACGGCATGTACAAATAAGATGAACGAGGGTGATGTGCTTGCTATTCCTATTGCACATGGTGAGGGACGATACTATACTGATAATCTGGAAGAGTTAGAAAAAAACAACCAGATTGTTTTTAGATACTCAACAGAACAAGGAGATCTCACTAAAAATGCAAATCCAAATGGATCTTTAGATAATATAGCAGGAGTGTGTAATTTGGAACAAAATTGTATTGGATTAATGCCTCATCCAGAACGAGCATCAGAAGCAATTTTAAGTCCAAAGAGAACAGAACATGGAAAACTATTTTTTGAGTCAATAGTAGAATTTATAACTCGGAGGTTATCTTAATGACAAAAGTAAATGTCAATGGAAAAGAAGTAGACGTTGAAATGATTAACGAAGAATATGAAAAAGTAAAAGATTTACTGAATAGAGATCCAAATATTACTGAATTAGGCATGTTTGATGTAATGTGGAGTGAACATTGCTCATATAAATCTTCTCGTCCGAAGTTAAAATTATTTGAAGACGCTGAAGAAAATTATGATTATGTTTTAGCCGGTCCCGGTCAAGATGCAGGAGTAATTGATATTGGGGATGGATATGCATTAGCATTTCGAATTGAGTCTCATAACCATCCTTCTGCTATTGAGCCATACCATGGAGCTGCCACAGGGATTGGGGGGATAATTAGAGACATTTTGTGTATGGGTGTTCGACCAATTGCTCTGTTAGATCCTTTGAGATTTGGTAGGTTAAAAGATAACTCCCATTCACAATGGTTATTTAAATATGTTGTTAAGGGTATTGCTGATTATGGAAACTGTACTGGTATTCCTACTATTGGGGGTGAGGTCGAATTTGACGATAGTTTTGAGAATAATTGTTTAGTTAACGTAGCATGTATAGGTTTAGGAACAATTGATGACTTTAAACATGCCCCAAGCAGAGCATATAACCCAGGTGATTATGTAATTTTAATGGGGGGATCTACCGGAAGAGATGGAATACATGGTGTAACTTTTGCTTCTCGTACTTTAACGGAGATGTCAGAAGCTGATAGACCAGCAGTTCAAATTGGCGATCCATTTACTAAAAAGATGATTATTGAATCAACTTTGGAAGCAATAAAAACTGGTTATGTTAGAGGATTAAAGGATCTTGGTGGGGGTGGTTTAACTTGTGCAACAAGTGAATTAACTGGTGATGGGAACACAGGAGCAGATGTAGATTTGAGAAAAGTATTTACGAGAGAACCAGGAATGAATTCCTATGAAATAATGCTCTCTGAATCACAGGAAAGGATGGCCTTTATTGTTAAACCTGAAGGATTAGGAACTGTTCTTGATGTATTTAAAAAATATGAAATGGCGTTTGCTGTTATCGGTAGAACTAATGATTCAAAAGTTCTTAAAGTATTTGATAATGAAAATCTTGTTGTAAATATACCTTCAAAAGCGCTCTCAGAATCCCCAACCTTTAGACGAGAAGAAAAAAGACCAGATTATTTAGATCACTTATTATCTCAGCAAACACCAATACTTACTTTAGGCTTAGATGAAATTATTTATAAATTAATTGCTTCAGAAAACATTTGTAGTAAAGAATGGGTTTACCGTCAATATGATCATGAAGTTGGTGTGCGATCAGTTGTAAAATGTGGCGAAGGAGATTCAGGTGTTCTCAGAATTATAGGTACGGATAAATTCATTTCTGCAAGTGTAGGCGTGAATTCAAAACATTGCTTTTTAGATCCTTATCAAGGAGCTAAAGGAGGTCTAGTTGAAGTATGTGGAAACGTAATAGCCAATGGTGCAAAACCAATGGCAATGGTGAATTGCTGTAATTTTGGAAATCCTGAAATACCCGAATCATTTTGGTATTTTTCAAAAGCTGTGGATGGTATGAATGACTTTTGTAGAAAGCTAAGAATCCCTATTGTGGGCGGAAATGTATCGTTTTACAATGAAGATGAAGTAACTAAAACTGCAATTAAAGCTACACCAGAAATTATGATTGTAGGTATTATTAAAGGGAAAGAAAACATAATTACACTTCCTTTTAAAAATAGTGGTGACGATATTTTCCTCATCGGAGAAACTAAAGCAGAATTAGGAGGATCTGAATACCATTCTGTTATTTACGATATTGAAGGTGGTACACCTCCAGCAGTAAATGAAGATAAAATAGAAATTACATGGGATTTTCTCTTTGAATTATATAATCGGAATCTTGTGAATGCTAATCATGATGTAAATAAAGGTGGTCTTGTAATCACGATTGCGGAAATGTGTTTGAAAAATAAATTAGGGGTAATTCTCGATTTTTCTGATTGTTATGAAAAAGAGTTAAGAGATGATGAATTTTTATTTAGTGAATCTGTTGGTAGGTTTATTATCGAAACAAATCCAAAAGATCGTGACCTTATATTTGATCTCGCAGCAAAATTTAAGATAAATATTAAAAGAATTGGTATTTTAAGCGAAAACCCAGAGATTACAATTAGTGGATTGAAATCAAAACAACTCAAGCTTGATATAGATAAGATGAAGCAATTATATGATTCCACAATACCCAGTTTAATGGAAACTTAATCATATCCAAGATATTTCGAGCAAAAAGGTAAATGTTTGTGAGGTATTGCGTGTTAATGGAACAAAAGTCTTGAGAAAAAGTATGATTTTTAAACATTTTTTCATTTTTCGTTAATTGAAAAGAAAGTATAATTAATGAGATCTATTTGAAAATAATATTCAATAATTTCTGTTCTTCAAGAACAATTTTAGAATAAAACCAAAACTTTGAAATATATTTGTGATTTAACTACCATGTCAGATTATTTGGTGATTAAATTTGAGTCTTAGATGCCGTGCTTGTATAAAATGTAAGACATATATTGTTATTCATCCTGATAACCCAATAAATCAAGTTGACATTAAAAAATTTGAAAAGAATCATTCAGGTCATACTGTTGTGACCGTTGATATTAATGAAATAAAAGGAGCTTATGCCGTATTTACAGATAATGGCGGTGCTCAGACTTCAAACGAAAATGTCTAAGATCTTTTACAAAATTATAAAAAAAGAAAAAAATTAAAGATTTTAAAATTAATTTTCTATCCTAGTACCGCACCATCTACAAAATTTTTCAGTTCCCGAGAGCTTACTGCCACAGAAAGAACATGATTTTGCTTCTGCGGGGGTAACTACTGAAGTATCAGTGATTTTTCTTCCTTCAACTTTTCCACCACACTGAGTACAGAATTTTGCTGCAGGCTTAAGGGTGGAACCGCATCGTATACAAGTAATTGGTTCTTTAACTTCTTCAACTTCAACTTTTTTCGTGATCTTTTTATATGGTGATACTTTTGGAGTCGG
>JAHQWY010000285.1 GCA_029856445.1 Promethearchaeia archaeon | reverse complement strand
TAAAAAATGGGAACCAGTTGCAATTGGAGCTCTTGAAAGATTTTTAGCAGATTGGGAAAAAGAAAATCAACTTAAAGAGTGTCCTGATTGTGAGCCACCTAATCATATAAAGGTTGCAATAATTGGCTCAGGACCTGCAGGATTAACATGTGGTGCAGACTTAGCAAGATATGGATTCGATGTAACTATCTTTGAGGCATTTCATACAGGAGGAGGAGTGCTTGTTTATGGTATTCCACAATTTAGGCTTCCTAAAGAAATAGTAGAGGATGAAATTGAGACATTGAAAATGTTAGGAGTAAAATTTGAATACAACATGATTATAGGTAAAACTTTAACTATCAATGATTTAAAAGATATGGGCTTTAAAGCCTTTTTCATTGGTGTAGGGGCTGGTTTACCAACAATGAGAATAATTCCAGGAATAAATTTGAATGGAGTCCTTACTGCGAATGAATTCCTTACAAGAACCAATTTGATGAAAGCTTATAAATTCCCTGAATATGATACTCCAATAAAAATAGGTGAAATAATAGTCATTGTTGGTGGGGGAAATACAGCTCTAGATTCAGCACGAGTAGCCTTAAGATTAGGTGCTGAGAAAGCTATTATTGTTTATAGGCGAAGCGAAGCAGAAATGCCTGCTAGACAAGAAGAATATCACCATGCTATTGAGGAAGGTATTGAATTTGAATTCTTAAGTAACCCCGTTAGAATTTTAGGAGATGATGAAAATTACGTTGAGAAAATTGAAGTACGTAAGATGAAATTAGGCGAACCTGATGAATCTGGAAGAAAAAGACCAATCCCTATTGAAAACTCAGAATTTTTTATAAAATGTGATACAGTTATCTTAGCAATTGGTACTAACGCGAATAAAATTTTAACAAATTCAATTCCAGAGTTAAAAGTTAACGAATGGGGGTATATAGTTATAGATGAAAATGGTAAAACCAATCTTAATGGGATTTATGCTGGTGGTGACATTGTATTCGGTTCTGCCACTGTTATCAGCGCGATGGGTGCTGGGAGGAAGGCTGCGAAAGCAATTAATGAATATTTAAGACCTCTAATTTAGTAGATTTTTAACAATGGTTATAAAACACTTCTTTTTTCCCCTCTCATTCCCACAGCTATTGTAGCAAACATTTATTGCTACAGTTTTATATAATAAAGTATTATTCATATAAAGAAAAAAAAATACACGTTCATTCAGAATAAATCTTTTTAGTTTGTCTGAAACTGAACAAAATTCATTCAGAAAAAGAATAATAAAATTAACGATAAAATTGATTAAGATGAGTGAGAATTTAGATCCTTTTTCGATTGCTCAACAACAACTTTATAATGCCTGCAAAATTGTTGGATATGATAGTGACATATATAATGCATTAAGTGAACCTGAAAGATTTGTTCAAATAAAAATCACAATGAAAATGGATGATGGTTCACTGAAAACATTTCAAGGTTTTAGAAGTCAGTATAATTCCGCGCGAGGACCAATGAAGGGTGGTATTAGATGGCATCCTGATGAGTCCGCTTCTCTCGTAAAAGCATTATCAGCATGGATGACCTGGAAGACTGCTTGCGTTGATATTCCTTTAGGTGGCGCAAAAGGAGGAATTATATGTAATCCTAAAGAAATGAGTAATAGAGAACTTGAAATTTTAGCAAGAAGTTATATAAGGCAACTTGCTGATTTAATTGGACCAAGCATTGACGTTCCGGCTCCAGACGTTTACACAAATCCTCAAATTATGGCTTGGATGATGGATGAGTATGAAAAAATTATACGTCATCATTCACCCTCAGTTATTACTGGAAAACCTTTACCTTTAGGTGGTAGTGCAGGAAGGTCCATTTCAACAGCTAAGGGTGGAGTTTTTACTATTCGTGAAGCAGCAAAAGATTTAGATTTCAACTTGAATGGATCTGATGTGGTAGTACAGGGATATGGAAATGCAGGTTCCTGGGTAGCTAAAATTCTTCATGATGATTTTGGTTGTAATATAATTGCGGTTTCTGATTCTCGGGGAGGAATTTATAATGAAAACGGTATTAATCCTTACGAAGCAGCAAATCATAAAGAAAGAACATCAACAGTAGTAGGTTTAAAAGGCACTAAAGAACTTTCAAATGAAGAGTTGCTAGAGTTAGAATGTGATCTCCTAATTCCAGCAGCTCTTGAAAATGTTATTACTCGAGAAAATGCCGATAAGATTAATTGTAAAATTATTGCTGAACTTGCTAATGGTCCTACAACACCAGATGCTGATAAAACACTTTTTGAGAAGGGAATCCTAGTAATTCCAGATTTTCTATGCAACGCTGGGGGGGTTACAGTTTCATATTTTGAAATGGTCCAAGGATATTATCGTTATTTCTGGACAGAAACAGAAGTATTTGAAGCATTGGATAGGGTAATGACACGGGCTTATCGTTCAACAGTAAAACAATCAAAAAAGTTTAATACTCATAACAGAATGGGAGCATATATTATTTCTTTAGAAAGAGTAATAAATGCTATGAGATTACGTGGATGGTTGTAAAAATTTAAGTAAATCCTCTTTTAATCTCTTTTAAAATATTAGTCATCCAAAAATTGGGACTAAAATCAATAACCCAATAATTGAGATTCCAATATGAATTAGTGCGAATAGCATACCCATTTTGAGCAAACGTCTATAATTTAAGTTTTCAACCCCTGAATCTCGTGCGATTTTTAAAGTCATCACATCACAGGCTGCTCCCGAAGGTAGGAGATTTCCTCCAAGATTGATACCGATTATAAGAGAAAAAAGTAATGGAACTGATGAAAATCCGAAACCAGTAGGTTCTGATTCTATTAATAATCCAACTATTGGGATAAAAATTAACGCAGTTGGAGTATTTGCAACAACACCGGAGATCAAGCTAACTATTAATAAGATAAGAAACGATACAACAAAAGGATTTAATGTTTCAAACGGGATCTTTTCAAAAAGCTCTGCAAATCCAGCTTCTATAAGACATCCAACGACTACATATAGGGAAATGAAGAAAAACAAGATTTCCCACTCAATATCTTTTAAAAGTTCACTCATAGGTTTATTTGTATAACTCCTATTAACGAGTACTAAAATCAATGCTGAAATTACAGCAGTTAAATAGAGTAATGGTAAGATACCAAACAAAATTATTGTAATTATTATAGCAATACCATTGAAATAAAACATTTTCTTATTTTTTACCATAATATCAGTATCTATTAAGTCGATAACAAACTTTTTCTGCAGTTCCTCTATTTTTGGCTCTTTACTTAAAACAAATTTATCTAAAAGATAAATCGTAAAAAATAATAAAAAAAAAGAAATAAACCAATAAAACTGAATAAAATAAAGTGTATCGAGTTCAGGAAATGCTGTTGAAATGATTATGTTTTCTCCACTCGAGAAGGGAGTTAATATTGACCCAATATTGATACAGATCGTCATTCCTAAAAGATATGTTCCGGCTCTTATTTTAAGAAAGTGACAAAGACGAACTACTATTGGTGCTAATATTAAAACTACAACTACATCACTAATAATAGCAGCTAAAAGAGTAGTAATTATGCAGAGGAGCCAAAAAAAAATCCGTTGATCGCCCTTCGAGAGTTTAAAAAGCTTTACGGCAACAAATTCTAGAATGTTCGAATCTTGAGCTATTTTTGTTATAATACTCATGCTTAATATTATGATAATTGCTTCCCATTCTATAAATCTAATAAATTCGTCAAATTCTATTCCTTTGGTTAATCCTGTTGTTGTAGCTGCTATAAAACAGCCTAAAAGAGAAATAGCTACAAAATCTAAATTAGATTTAGTATAACTCAGAATTATTAAAAAAAATATGATAAAAATAAAGATAAGAAGTACCAGATCCATAGTTAATTAACAGTGTTTTCAATGAATCGATTAATAAATTAAATAAATTGCTTTTAATAAATCTATTTAAAATTAATTTAGTTTAATTTGACGCATAAGTAGTTAAAAAAATCAATTATTTAACTAGAAACTTCTTGCTTTTTGTTCTTTTAATAAATCAGAACTAAAAAATTAAAGATAAACTACTTTATCAGGAAAAGTTTAATCAGAAAGATAAATAAATTTAAATCGTTAAGAAGTGAAAAGTTTGAGATAAGATAATCAAAAATATTTTCTTCAATAAAGAGCTTTAATGAAGTGTAATATCCCTCTTCATTTTTTAGAATTTCAACCATCCGCTTAGTTAAATTTATTATTTGTTTTTCCACAATTAACATATCGCAATTCATAGGATTAATGTTAATGATATTAATTCCAGTCTTTCGCTGAAAAGATATACTGCTCAATTCTGGATTCTTTTTTACAATATCTAACTGTGAATAATTTTGGAATATTTCCTCAATTTTCTTATAAATTTTCTTCTTTTTTTTTTCCGATAGATGACCTTCAATTACATTTATAACTAAATTTAATATTTGTTGGAATATCCCTAACATATCAAAAAATTCAGCAACTGTGGTTATGCGTTCAGCTTGTTTCCATTGCGTATAATATTCATCTATAACATTTTCAAAAGGCTTATAAATTTCAACATTTCCAGCCCATTTACTCCCCCAACGATTTTTTTCGTTAGCGTATTGTTGTATGAAAGTGTGCCGTATTACATCCAATCTCGATCTTAAGGTATCTCCACTTACCTGTTTAGAATCTGCTCCGATAAATAGAAGATTAGTTTCTTTATCTTGTATATAAACCCATCTTAAACCTCCCATCTCAATAGAATCGATCCCTTCTTTAAATTCCACTATAGTGAATTGATTTAAAGCTGTAAGGAGCCCAGAAACAAGATCTTCATTTACTGGAAAGTCCATATATGGTTTATACACTAAAGTAATTCCTGAATCTGATTCCATAACCCATATATTAATATTAAAACACCTAATC
>JAHQWY010000284.1 GCA_029856445.1 Promethearchaeia archaeon | reverse complement strand
AAATGTTGTTAAGAGACCTTGGAATGGGTGATAGACTCTATCATGATCCCTTAGAACTTTCAGGAGGCCAACAACAACGTGTAGCAGTTGCTAGAGCGTTAATCAATGACCCAGCAATTATATTAGGTGATGAACCCACTGGTGACCTTGATTCTACTACTAGTGCTGAAGTAATGACCCTGTTCCGACGAATTAACAAAATTAATAGACAAACATTTGTTCTTGTAACTCATAATCGCTGGATCGCCGAAAAATGTGATTATATCGTTCATATGATTGATGGGAAGATATCGCACATAGAACATGGTCCGTTCTCGGAGGATTGATCATGAAAGTTTATACTGCAGCTTTAATTGATAAACCTTTAAGGTCAATTAATAGTGAATTAAGGAAAAATGTTGCTTCATCCGTATTCTATCACCCAAGAGCGCTCCTCCTGTCAAAGGAGAAGTTGGATCAACACAAATGATCCCAACTTTCTTCCCTAAGTCGACATAACTCTTAGTTAAGGTTGAAATAAAAGTTGATTTTCCTGTTCCAGGAGCACCGGTGATGCCTATAATGTAGGCTTTACCTGTGTACGGATAAATTGAATTTATGATTTTTTCAGCAGCTTCGATATCATTTTCAACAGTAGTTATTAATCTCGCTGCAGCACGTGTGTTACCATCTATTAGTTTGCTGGTTAAATCAGAGTAATCCATTATTATATTATCTTTTTAAGTTGTTCTTCACAAATTCAACAATCGTAGATAAATCAGTTCCTGGTCCGTAAAAACCTTTTAATCCTTTCTTCTCTAAAAATGGTTTATCCTCATCGGGAATAATACCACCAACAGCAACTAGAACATCATCAATACCTTGTTCTTCTAATTTCTCCATGATCACAGGACAAAGAGCATTATGAGCTCCAGATAATATACTTAGCATTACAGCATCAGGATCTTCTTGAACGACAGTATTAACAATATCATCTGGAGTTTGATGGATACCTGTGTAAATAACTTCCATTCCTGCGTCTCTTAAAGCTCTAGCAAGAACTTTAGCTCCCCTGTCATGTCCGTCTAATCCTGGTTTACATACTAAGACTTTAATTTTTCTATCTTCTGGCATCTTATTTCACCAATTTAAAAAATTGAATCTTCATGATAAGTTCCAAATACTTCCTTTAATGTATTAATAATCTCTCCAATAGAGGCATAAACTCTAATAGCATCCATGATGTAAGGCATTAAGTTTTCTGTTCCTTTAGCGGCTTCTTTTAATTTCAAAAGATTTTCTTGAACCTTATCATTATCTCGTTCCTGTTTTATTATATTTAAGGTATTCACTTGTTCTTTTGCAACTTCCTCATCAATTTTTAATAAAGGGACAGTACATGGTTCTTTTTGTTGGTATTGGTTTACAGCGACAATAGTTCTTTCTCTGTTCTCAATTTCTTGTTGATATTTATAGGATGCATTTGCTATTTCCTTCTGAAAGAAATTGGCTTTTATTGCGGGAATAACACCTCCCAAGTCATTGATCTGCTGAAAATAATTCTCAGCTTCTTCCTCCATTTTATTTGTTAGCCACTCTACATAGTAAGATCCCGCTAATGGATCAACTGTATCAGTTACTCCTGACTCTTGTGCGATAATTTGCTGTGTTCTTAAAGCTATTTTTACAGCATTTTCAGTTGGAAGACATAGCGCTTCATCAAATGAATTTGTATGCAATGATTGAGTTCCCCCTAAAACTGCAGCTAAACCCTGAAGTGTCACGCGTACGATATTATTTTCAGGTTCTTGGGCAGTTAAAGAAACTCCTGCTGTTTGAGTATGGAATCGTAATCTTAGGGATTCTGGCTTTTTTGCCCCGTATTTATTTTTCATATGTTTAGCCCAAATTCTTCTTGCAGCTCTGTATTTGCATATTTCTTCAAAAAAGTTGTTATGAGAATTAAAGAAAAATGACAAACGAGGTGCAAAATCATCCACATTTAATCCTCTCTCAATTCCAGCTTCAACATACGCTAAACCATCAGCTAACGTAAAGGCTAACTCTTGAACCGCGGTTGATCCTGCTTCGCGAATATGATATCCACTTATACTGATTGTATACCATTGTGGAACATATTTGGTACAATATTCTATTGTATCTACAATTAATCTCATTGATGGTTCTGGAGGAAATATCCAAGATTTCTGTGCGATATATTCCTTTAAAATATCATTTTGAATAGTCCCTCTCAATTGTTCTGGAGAATGGCCTTGTTTTTCAGCAGTTACTATATACATTGCTAGCAAAATAGATGCTGGTGCATTGATAGTCATTGAAGTACTAATCTTTGAAAGATCAATTCCATCAAAAAGAATTTCCATATCTTTTAGTGTATCAATCGCTACACCTTCTTTTCCTATTTCACCTAAAGCTTTTTGATCGGTTGCTTCAATACCATAAATTGTGTGCAAACTAAATGCAACACTTAATCCAGTTTGACCATGTTCTATTAAAAATTTATAACGGTTGTTAGTCTGCTCAGCAGTTCCAAAACCAGCAAATTGCCTCATAGTCCATAGTCTTCCTCGATACATATTAGGGTAAGCTCCTCTAGTAAAAGGATATTGTCCAGGAAATCCCAAATCTAATTCATAATTAAGCTCTTTTACATCATTTGGAGTATAAAGACGTTTAACGTCAATATTAGAAAGATTTCTAAAACTTTTTCTTCTCTCTTTTTTATTGGGATAAGAATTTTGCCATTCTTCCATATCTTCTTTAATTTTATCAAATTCAGTCATAAAAACCATTCTTTAGGGTAGTTATAAAATTTCAATTACACTTGTTTTTATTGTTTTATCTCAAATTAGATAAGCGTTTGTAATTATATTAATTTTTTTTCAATACCTAATTAAATAAATAATTACATTTAATTTACTTCCACAAATTTAAGATTAATAAATATTAAAATTCATCACTAATCATGACTAAACTTATCTATTTAGGATGCCTGAGTAGCAGGCTCTATGATTCAACATGTAAAAATGCCGTAAAAATTATCCAATTCTTAGATAGTGAATATCAAATAATAGAAAATCCTCCCTGCTGTGGATCTTTAGCCTTTAATATAACCCCAGATGAAATTATGAGGAATCATGTGAAATCTGTAAATAATTGGTTTAAAAATAATAATATAACTGAAATTGTGACAATCTGTGCGGGATGTTATTCTTATTTTACTCGATATTATAATGAGTTTTTGGGAGCTGAATTTAAAATTAAGGTTAAGCATTTTCTGCAATTTCTTTCAGATCCAAAGAACTTAAATCGTCTAAATCTAAAATATTTTGGAAATAATATTAGGGTGAATTATCATGATGCCTGTCATTTGCGGAATTCTTCAGTTCCAATAATAGATGAACCAAGAAAAATTTTAAACTCAATAGATAATATTGAATTGGTTGAAATGGATTTTAATAAAACTAAGAGTATTTGTTGTGGTGCTGGTGGTGGAGTATATTCTATTTTTAAAGAACCTAGTGATTATAATGCTAAGCTTATTTTTGATAATATGAAAAAAGGAGAAGCTCTATTAACTGCATGTCCATTTTGTTATACAGCATTAAAACGAGTTAGAGAAGAGAATAGAATTAGAAAACCAGTTATTAAATTTGAAGATTTTATCGTTAAACTAATGGAGGGAGGTGACCCATTAAGTTGAGTGATAAAGGTAAGGAATTATATGATCAAGTGAAAGATAGGATAAATGTTTTGAATACTAAAGGAACATGGGAAAATAAATTTAGCTTATTTTGGAAAATCGCGTGCGCAATTAAATCTAAACAACATGATTTAGCGTATCTTTATGAGGATTCTAGTCGTGAATTCGTAGATAGATATAAGGATCAAATTATAACAATGAGAGAAGAATTTGTAAAAAATATGGATTATTATGTAGAAAAATGCATGAAAGTAATGCGAGAAGTTAACAATATGACAGTATATTTGGCGAAAACTAATGAAGAAGCTCAAGATATATTTATGAAAGAAATTGGGAATGCTAAAGTAATATATAAATCAAAATCAAACGAAGCAAAAGATATTGGAATTTTGGATGTTTTAAAGAAAAACAATATCAAAATTAAAGAAACAGATTTAGGAGATATACTTGTTGAATTATTTGACTATCAATTACCAAAATTTGGAATTGGTCCAGGAGGTCACTTTACGAGAGAAGAAATTGTTGCAAAAATAAAAGAAGTTCATGGAGTAGAACTTGAGCCGTCAGCAAAAACAATTGTAGAATATTTTAGGGAATCATTTCGTAAAGAATTACTTAATGACGTAAAAGTATCGCTTACATCTGCTAATGTTATTTCAGCAGAAGATGGAACAATTTTATTGGGAGAAAATGAAGGTAATATAAGTTTATTGACAAGAGCTACTGAAAAGCATATTGTGTTATGTGGAATTACTAAAATTGTACCCACAATCATAGATGCTATACTAGTAGCAAAAATACAGACAAGGATTAACAATGTATCTTTTAATTACATTAGCCTTATTTCAGGACCCTCTGCCACAGCTGATGTACAAGGGGAAAAAGTTCTCGGTATGTATGGGGCTAAAGAAGTTGTTGTTATTCTCGTAGATGATTGGAGATCAAAAGCTATGAAAGAAGACCTGTTTTATAAAGATTTTTTAAAATGCATTGGGTGTAGAACCTGCAATTATGTCTGTACCGCTTCACGCGTATTTGGTAATATTTATGCATCAAAATATGGATTGGGGGCCGATGGGATTATTAGAGAATATATTCACAATGGGATTGAAGCTGCTGTAAAAGATGGGCTGTTCTTTTGTACGGGTTGTGAAAATTGTCACCATTGGTGTCCTGTCTCTATAAATTTGGGTGAGATAATGAAATCTATAAAAAAAGAAGCGATAAAAGCTAATTTATGCCCCCCACCTTTAAA
>JAHQWY010000283.1 GCA_029856445.1 Promethearchaeia archaeon | reverse complement strand
AAGCCACAATTTTATATCGGAAAAACCTTTAAAATTTCGAAATCTCGAAGCGTGTGAACCCGTGATTACTCCCTTAGTGATAACAAAAAAGATTTTTCCCATATTTTTCATATAAAATTTCTGTGCCTTATAGAAAAATAATGTGGAGATTTCTAAATTTAATAGATTCTTTGGACGAGGTTTAATTCCCAATTCTTCAGCAAGATTTTTTAGTTTGTCTTGATAATATATTGAATCAATATCTCTATAAGTATACCAGGGAGGATTACCAATTATCAGATCAAATTTTTCATAGAAATCACTTCTTTCCTGATATAAAAAATTAAAAACATACAGGTTAAATTTTATTTCAGAACTTAAATCTTTTGTGAGAAATAAAAGGTTTAATTTCGTTAAATAAATTGAAATTGGATTAATATCAAATCCCCAAACTCGATTTAAAGCAACAATTTTCTCTTTTTCTATTTTTTCGTGGGATATTATCTCGTTTATAATTCCAACTAAAAAATTCCCTGAACCACAACAGGGATCAAGGACCATATCTCCAAAAGAGTATGTTTCCTTAACCATTTTCTTTACTAAAAAGGAGGGAGTATAATATTCCCCTGATTTATGCCTAGATAGGGGAGAAATTATCTTTTGACATAAATAATCAAACGTGTTTATAGGATTAATTTTTGATTTAAAGAAGTAATTAGAAATTATAGAAATTAATTCAATTAAAAATGTTAAATCTTTCTTTTCTGAAAGTGAGTAAATAGGTGTGAAATAGTCAAAATCTATGATATTAGATTTCTTATATTTGGATTTTATTTTTTCTTCTAATTTTTTAAATTTATTAAATGTACGGTCATTCTGAGATAAGATTTCCCTGTCTTCAAAAATAAATTTTAAAATAAAATTGAGCCCGATAAAAAACAATAATGTATGGATAAGATATAATCGTAGATTTGTCTCTTTTTCGCCATATATATTTTTAAAATCCTTGTACCACGCCTTAAATTTGTTCTCATTATATATATCAGAATTACCCAATATGGTTTCTATCTTTATGATTTTTTCATTAATATAATGAAAATCTAAATCAGTATTCACATCATGAGCTAATTTATCAACCAAAAAATATATCTCCTCTCTCTTAATTCCCTAAAATAATCAATGAATTAATATTTAAATATTAATTAATTAATTCAATATTATTTATTAATTCATAATTAGATTAATATAATAAAATTTGACTTCAACTGAAATCAAGATCTCGAAGAATCTTGAAAACGGAATTAAATTCTCTTGCCAAATGTGCGGTGATTGCTGTAGAGGATTCAAAGAAGGTGAAGTATATCTTTATAAAGATGATATTCTTAGATTAGCTGAATACTTACACATTACTGGTTTGAAAGGTCTAAGAAATTTTACGAATAAATATGTAAAAGTCATTAATGATAGTTTTTTCTGGAAGGATCCTAAGTCCCAAAGTGGTAAAACTTATAGATTTAAAACTTTAGGTTTTGCATTTACTGGAACTGATGAGCATTGCCATTTTTTAAAAAATAATAAATGTACTGTCCATGAAGCCCGTCCTTTCCAATGTAGGTGTTTTCCTTTTTGGCAAATGATGGTAAAAAGCAAAAAAAATGTTATTGCATATGCTAAAAAATGTCCCGGATTACGGGAATCGTTAAAGGGGAATGGTAAGTATTATAGTCGTGAAGAAATAGAAAAGTGGGCTAAAGCAGAATATAGTATAGAAGAAAAATATTTCTTAGAAATGAAAAAAAATAATTTTAACATTTTAAAAGTATACCCTTTTTTATCAGAAGAAAAGCTTCAGGAGGATAATTAATATTGTCAGACGGTTTAATTATTATGAAATATGATAAAAAAAGTGGAATAGATATAAAGGCAAGCTTCCCTGATGAATAATTGAATATTACCGATGATACTTTAATGAATATCTTCAATTTACATGAATTTAGTAAGCAAGCAGGAATTGTGAGTTTAACCGCAGGAGAGATTAATATTACAACATACTATACAGGAAAAGACAAGGATTATTTTGTTATATTGATATTAGATATGATAGAAGATCCTGAAGATTATGAAGAGGGATTAATAGAAATATCAGATATTATCTCAAACAATTTAAAAGAAGAAAAGTATATTGAGATGCTTCCATCTTTGTTTAAACAGATCTCAAACGATCCTTCAAGAAATAAGGCGGATTAAGAGAAATTAAATCCTTTTAATTTATAAAGAAGAGATATGCTTAACTTTTTTTAATAATTAGGAATAATTAATAAAAACTATACTCTATTATAAACATAGAACTGCGAAAATGTCATATAAGAAAGTGATGATAAATTGAAAATTGGTTTATTTATATGTGATTGTGGGAAGAACATAAGTGGAACTATCGATAACGAGAAATTAATAGACCATTTTAGCCAATATCCTGATGTGGATGTTATTGGTGATCAATATCTCTGTTCTGAATCGGGTTTAAACAAAATTGCCGATGAATTAAAAGAGAAAAAAATTGATAGAGTGGTAATAGCTGCTTGTTCATTTAAATTACATGGATTATTGTTCCGTAAGACTATTGAAAAGGCTGGAATTAATCGATTTTTGATCTCTTTTGCTAACATTAGAGAACAAAACTCATGGGTTCATGCTGATGAACCAGAAAAAGCAACAATAAAAGCAATTGATCAAATTACCATGGCATTAGAGAGAGTTAGACTCCTTGAGCCTCTTGATATTCAATATTCTAAAATCACTCCTTCTACCTTGATAATTGGCGGTGGTATTGCAGGAATTAAGGCAGCATTAGTTATCGCAGACGCTGGTTATAAAGTGTATTTAGTAGAGAGAGAACCAACTATTGGAGGTCATATGGCTCTTTTCGATAAAACCTTCCCTACCTTAGATTGTTCAATCTGTATTTTAGGTCCATTGATGTCAGAAATAAAAGATCATCCCAATATTGAACTATTAACTTATTCTGAAGTTGAAAATGTTGATGGATATATTGGTAATTTTGAGGTTAAAATTACAAAAAAACCTCGTTTTATAAAAGAAGAAGATTGTGTTGGATGCTTTGACATTTGTCGCGATGTGTGTCCAATTGAGGTAGAAGATACTTTTTTTCCAAGAAAAGCGATCGATATTCCCTATCCTCAAGCAATACCTCTTTTTCCGAACATTTTGGAAGAGTATTGCATCGGATGTAAAGTATGTGCTCAAGCATGTGATCGTGACGCAATAGATTTTGACCAAGTACCAGAAATGATTAATGTCAAAGTTGGTTCTATTATTGTAGCTACAGGATTAAAAACCTTTGATCCCTCATTACTTGGAGAGTATAACTATCTCAAATATCCAAATATCATAACTACAATGCAAATGGAAAGAATACTTAACAATGATGGACCTACTCATGGAAAGATTTTGGTTCCTTCTAGTGGTCTTGCCCCCAAAAATGTTTCTTTCATTTTATGTGTAGGTTCTCGTAACAAACAAATTCACCATGAATATTGTAGCCAAGTATGTTGCAACGTGGCTATAAAACAAGCTGTTATAATTAAAAAAGAACATCCCGATACGGAAATTAATATCTATTATAATGACATAAGAGCTATGGGAAAGAATTGTGAAGAATTTTATAATAGAGCTCGTGAAGCTTTCGGTATCAGATTTATAAAAAGCAATATTTCTGCGGTATTAAAGAGTGATACTGCAGATGAATTAGTCGTTCGTGGTGAAGATATCATTGAAGATAAAATATTTGAAAATAGAACGGATTTAGTTGTTTTAGCAGTAGGTATTGAGCCTGCAGATGATACTGATAAATTAAGTAATATTTTAAATATATCTCAAGATCCTAATGGATTTTTACTAGAAAAGCATTTAAAAGTTAGACCTTCAGAAACTTCTGTTAATGGTATTTTTTTAGCGGGAGCAATACAAGGACCAAAAGATATACCAACTAGCATTGCTCAAGCAGAAAGTTCAGCTGCAAAAGTAATTTCTCTCATATCAAAGGGAAAAGTTGAATTAGATCCCCACGTAGTTTATTTTAATCCAGAAGAATGTGATTTATGCAGATTGTGTGAAAATATCTGTATGTTTAATGCATTAAAAATTGAGGATAATCAATTAAAAATCACACAAGCGAATTGTACGGGATGTGGTGCCTGTGCTGCAATGTGCCATTCTGATGCTTTATATATTCCAGGATTTACAAAAATGCAAATATCCTCTCAAATTCAGTCCATTTTGAAGAAGAAGAGCGAGGTACCGTTAATCATCGCATTTTTATGTAACTGGTGTTCATATACAGGAGCTGATCTTGCTGGAACTAGTAAATTAACATACCCTACAAATGTTAGAACGATTCATGTCATGTGTACCGCAATGCTTAACCCTTCTTTAGTTTTTGAAAGTTTCTTTTATGGTGCGGATGGAGTATTAATTGCTGGATGCTATCCACAA
Organism: Promethearchaeia archaeon; assembly: GCA_029856445.1. Taxonomy (GTDB): domain Archaea; phylum Asgardarchaeota; class Lokiarchaeia; order Sigyniarchaeales; family SOKP01; genus Loki-b32. The sequence goes on along the minus strand of JAHQWY010000283.1, from coordinate 472 downwards.
GATTGCCACTATCAAGAAGGATTCATTAAAGCAAAATCTCGATATGAAAGTATTAGAGAAGTATTAGCAGAGGCGGGAATAAATGAGAAACGAGTGAAAATTGTAAGTATAGCTGCTGGTGAAGGAGAAAAATATGCTAAAGCAGTTAAAGAATTCAAAGAACAGTTAGATAAAATTGGTCCTATAAAACCTAATGAATATACAAAATCCTTATCATCCAAAGAGAAAAGAAAAGGAAAAGCAAAACTAGATGAAATTTAATCAATAAATCAATTAAAGTTATAAATAAATTTAACAAAAATTTCTATTATAAATATTAATTTTTTATTGATCTTTCTCTTATAATTCTTATTAAGAGAATATATTTTAGAAACACTAGCTAAAAATGCGAATAAGAGCAATCACTAACGGACAAATAATCCCCTTCCTTTATAAAAATGAAACGATCTTATCTTTTATGCAGGATAATCTC
>JAHQWY010000282.1 GCA_029856445.1 Promethearchaeia archaeon | reverse complement strand
AACTTTCAATGTGTTGCCAGAGGGGCTAAATAAAATAATTGCTACTTTCAAGAGTTCACCTCGTAAAATGTAAATTATTTTTAAAAACGAACATCTGTTCGTTAATCATATTAAAAAAGAACAACTGTTCATTTTTAAACTTTTTGGTTTAAAAATCAAAAAATCAGCATTTTTTCTAAAAAATTTTCGATAAGTTCCTTAAATTCAATTTAGAACTAAAATCGAAATAAATAATAGAATTAAAAAAAATTAAATGATTAAGCATTAAGTTTCTTAAGAACGTGAGCAAAATTTTTACCAAGATTCTTAAATGTTTGAATACCTTCTTTATCGTCCAATACCTCTCCAGGTACTCTCCCAATACCCATGTTCCAGTATGTACTTCCTACCACGATCATTTCCTTAATTAAGAAGAAATAATTAATACTTGAAAAAACATGATTTGCACCAGCTCTTCTTACAGCAACTACTGCGGCACCGACCTTATTTTTTAAGAGTCTGCCTGTTGCATATCCTACTCGTTCTATTAATGCTTTGGTAGCTACTGTTAAATCAGAAAAATAAGTAGGAGAACCAATGATTATACCATCCGCGTTAAGCATTTTTTGGATGTAATCATTCATTTTATCTCCTTTAATGACACATCTTTGGTCATTATTCTCAACACATTTGTAACATGCAGTACATCCCTGCAATTTTTCCATACCAATCCATACATAATCACATTCAATTCCGGCAGATTTTAATTCATCCATTACCGTATTCAAACAATGATAGGTATTTCCCTCTTTTCGAGGACTTCCATTAAAAAAGACAACTTTCAATATAATTCACCGAGATAAATTTCCAATACTTGATTTATATAATATTATTTTTCTTATTTTTTATCCTTAGAATGTTTCGAGAATAAATATAATCTCCCATGAATTATAAGCAGTAATTTGATATTTCCATCTTACATTGATTATTTAGAATGGTGATGATTAATTGGCAGATTCAACTTTAGTAAAACCAAATAGATTAATAAATGAAAAAAGCCCATATTTACTACAGCACGCTAATAATCCTGTTGATTGGTATCCATGGGGCGAAGAGGCATTTTCTAAGGCTAAAAAAGAAAATAAACCCGTATTTTTATCAATAGGTTATTCAACTTGCCACTGGTGTCATGTTATGGCTCATGAATCATTTGAAGATGATGAAGTTGCTAAATTAATGAATGAAACATTCATTTCAATTAAAGTAGACCGAGAAGAACGTCCTGACATAGATAATATCTATATGACTGTCTGTCAAATGATGACAGGTTCAGGGGGTTGGCCCCTTACTATAATTATGACTCCTGAAAAAAAGCCCTTTTTTGCGGGAACCTACTTCCCGAAACATACTAGATTTAACCGAATAGGATTGATAGAGTTAATCAATAGAATTAAAGAATTATGGAATAACCAAAGGCATGAATTAGTAAATTCAGCTGAAAAAATAGCTTTTAGTCTCCAGAACATCGATCAAGAAGCACCCGGAGCAGAATTTACAAAAAACACTCTTAAAAAAGCATATAAATTATTAGAAAAGCAATTTGACGAGACTTATGGAGGATTTGGTAATCGACCTAAATTCCCAACACCTCATAATCTTATTTTTCTACTAAGGTTTTGGAAACGTACTGGTGAAAAAAAGGCCTTTGAAATGGTTGAAAAAACCCTTCAAGAAATGAGAAAGGGTGGTATATTTGATCATATAGGGTTTGGATTTCATCGATATTCAACAGATTCACAATGGCTCGTACCACATTTTGAAAAAATGCTTTATGACCAAGCGTTAATTGCTATGGCCTATATTGAAGCATATCAGGCAACAAATAAAGATGAATATAAAAATACAGCGCAACAAATCTTTACATATGTAATAAGGGATATGTTATCCGAAGAGGGTGGTTTTTATTCAGCTGAGGATGCAGATAGTGAGGGTGAGGAGGGAAAATTCTACGTTTGGTCAAACGCAGAATTAGCAGGTATACTAAATAGCGATGATCTAAAATTTATTGTAAACACTTATAATGTAGAAGAATCAGGCAATTACTTAGAAGAAGCTACAGGGAAAAAAACTTCAAAAAATATACTATACCTTAATGATTTCATAAGTTATGATCTTAAGCAAAAGGCTGAAAATATTCGAAGAAAATTGTTTGAAGAAAGGGAAACTAGAATTCATCCTCATAAAGATAAAAAAATCTTAACTGATTGGAATGGATTAATGATTGCTGCTTTAGCTAAAGGTTATATTGCATTCAATAATGAATCATATCTTAGAGTTGCAAAAAAAGCTGTAAATTTTATTTTGGAAAACCTTTTCGATCCAAATGATGGATTATTACACCGATATAAGGATGGAATCTCAGAAATTAACGGCTATCTAACTGATTATAGTTTTTTTATTTGGGGTTTAATTGAAATGTATGAAGCAAGCTTCGATGTTTTTTACTTAGAATGGGCAATTAAGCTGCACAATATTCAATTAGAAGATTTTTGGGATGATAATATTGGTGGATTTTACTTTACTTCTAATAATGCTGAAGAATTATTAACACGTCAAAAAGAAATTTATGACGGGGCTATTCCATCAGGAAATTCAATTGCTATGTTAAATCTGCTTAGATTGAGTTTCATTACAGGAAATTCAGATTTAGAAGAAAAGGCAAATATCTTAAATAAAGTCTTTTCTGATAAAATAAGAGCTAATCCTTTGGCATATACGCAATTTTTAGTGGCTATTGATTTTGCTATTGGTCCCACTTATTCTCTTGTAGTGGCAGGGAATTCAGAAGATCAAGAGGCATCTTATATGATTGATGCTTTTAAAAAAGAATATCTCCCAAATAAAATAGTACTACATAGAAAAACCGAACAAGATATTCCGGATATTGATAAATTATCTAATTTTGTAGAATTTTTTATCAATCTTGATGGTAAACCCACGGCTTATATTTGTATCAACAAGATATGTAAACCACCTACTCATGATATTGCCCATGCGATGGAATTGTTGAAAGCTGAATGGGAAAAATTTTAAAGAAGGAAAAAGAGCGAATAAATTATTCATTTGGTGAATAGATAGCGAAATTTTTCCATCCGCTTTCTATTTGCGTTCCAATCATATCCTCCTATTCGTGATTGTGAACGAAAATGGATTAGTTTTTCTTCATCATTAATTAGAAATTCTACATCATCTTTAAATCGAAATAGAGCAGTAGAAAAAACCACGTGTAAATACGATTCTGTTTTTTCTAATATTTTCGTACGTTTTAAAGAGTTTACTACTTGAACAATTTTTTTCATTGTATCTTCAATATTCCCATCATACTTTATCGGTTCTATATAATGCATCTTATCATCTTTAGAACTCATGGTCGATACACAAACTTGTTTATGGGGACAAGCATGGAATTTTCCATCTGCTAATCCTGTTCTTCTGGGTTCTTTTACCATTGGATTCACCACTTATAAGTTAAATTCTTCTATTTTTTTATTTACAAGTTCCTTTAACTCGTCAATAGACTTTACATCATTCATCTCATCCTGAGTAATAAATAAATCCAAACTTGTATTATCTAGAAGATAAGCTGAGGGAAACTTAGCATCTTTTATGTCATATTTCTGATTGAACTCATCTTTATGTAAGAATTCAAATTTAAATTTATCTTTCTTCTTAAATTCTACGGATACATCAAGGTCATTTACGAAATTCTTCCAATCTCGCTTCATACCGAACGCTCCAAAGGTAACAGCGCATAAATTACATTGATAAGTGCTTTTTCTAAAAGTCTTATGTAAAGTATCCTTTAATGCTGTAAACGCTCCTCCTGATTCAGCATTATAAACAAAAATTAACTTTTTTTCTGATTCCTCACTCATGTTTCTTCACTTAATAGTTAAATAGTAGTTTAGATTAGTTTTAATTTCAATTATTTTTAATTTTAAAGGTTATAATACATAAATTATGATAAAAAGAATAAGTTAGATTTAGGATATTATGTAAGAGATAGATGGCAATTTACTGATTTTCCTTAGTACTAATGCTTCCATTTCATCCAAATTCTTCACAGAATTCATTTCTTCTCGGGATATCAATAATTTAAGCTCAGCATTCTGCTCTAGGTATGCTGAAGGATATAAAGCATTTTTTATTCTGTATTTCATTTCGAACTCATCACGATGCAGAAATTCTGTGTCAATATTAAGGTTATTAATGAATTTCTTCCAATCTCTCTTCATACTAAAAGCGCCAAATGTTTGGAAACATAAGTTGCACTCATATGAACTAGGATTCAGAATTTTTTTCCAAAAATCCTTTACTAAACTTATAACACCTGAATTAGCATTATAAACAAAAACTAATTTCTTCTCATTCATTTAAACCACGTGAAAATATCATTCGCTAATATTCCAACATTAATCAAATAATTTTAATCTCCTTCTTATTTAAAATAAATATTCGAAGAGTTAAGGCAATATAAATATAGGAAAAAGTGAGGATTAGTAATTTATTATTAATAAAATTAAATGTAATTAGATTCAAGTATCCACAAAAGATCTTTTAATCTTTATCATTCTACTCCTATTTACTTCCCAGTCATAAAACCCGAACCGAGCTGAAGATCGAAAGTGAATGATCTTTTTTGTATCATCAAAATAAAATTCTACATCGTCTACAAAACGCCAGAATATTGTTCTAAACTCAAAGTATAGATAATTTTCGGTTTCAGAAATTAATTTTACGCGTTTAAACGCATTTATTATGGAGATAAGTTTTGATTTTGCTTCTTCTAAGCTTATCTCATATTTTATCGGCTCCATTTTATGTTTTCTGTCGGTACTTTGACTAGAAACACATTTCGGAGACTTTGGACAAGGGTGAAATTTACCATCTATAATTCCTAATCTTTTTTTTCTTTTCTTCATGATTA
>JAHQWY010000034.1 GCA_029856445.1 Promethearchaeia archaeon | reverse complement strand
ACAATAGCCTTTATAATTCATATAGTTATAATGTTTATTTTCTATAATGAGTTAGGTTTTACATTGTTAACACGTGTTGGATGGATAGTTTGGATATTCAGTCTCTATTTTGGATTAATTCCCTTTCGTACTTTTAAGAAGCGTGGAGGCGTTGAAGAGGGTAAAAGTTATGTATATACCACAAAGATTGTAAAGGATGGTCCTTATGCAATAATTCGTCATCCTCAATATTTAGGGGGAATCTTATTTACTATTAGTATTAGTTTATGGACTCAAGTGTTAATAAGTTTAGTATTAAGTGCTATTCTCATAATTTTAATCTATCATTGGACTTACACTGAGGATAAAAACCTTATCAAAAAATTCGGGGAAGATTATAAGAATTATAAGGAGAATGTCCCTCGTCTCAATCCAATTTTAGGTATAATTAAGTACATTTCTCAAAAGAGAAAGAATGGACAATAAATATACGAATAAATATCTTGTAGTGGGTCCTCCATTTACAGATATTATTTTTTTTTTTATTTGAATTTAAGAAGAATTAATATAAATTTTAATTATAAGAAGAGATAAGTTATTTTTTCTTGAAATCCGTTAAAATTGCTTCCATACGAGTTTTTACATAATTTCGTACAAGTGGATGAGCATCTGTAGAAATATAAAATTTCTCGCCTAAGAGAGCATTATATACTTTTTCAGCTACAATATTAGGAGATATACCACTCGAAATAATTTGTTTATACATTTTGATTTGTTGTTCTAATTTCGGGTGTGTAATCTTTTTATCATATAATTCTTCAGGACGATTTCGTTCACTCTCAATAATTTTTGTTTTTATGAATCCCGGACAAAGAGCTAACACCTTTATCTTACTGTCAAATTGCTCTAAATCAGATCTTAGAGATTCGGATAATGCAAGAACAGCATGTTTAGTTATACTGTAAATACCTGCTCCTGGTTGGGGCGTAATCAATCCCGCGATAGAACAGGTATTTATAATATAAGACTCAAAATCTTGCTTAAGCATTATTGGTGTAAAGACATGAATCCCATGAATTACACCCCAAATATTTACTCCGAAAATCCATTGCCATTCAGAAAGAGGGCTTTCCCAAAGTGCGGTCGAATACTCTCCAGCAAAACCAACTCCTGCATTATTGACTAAAACATTTATAACTCCATATTTCTCGATGGTTTTTTGGGCAAGTATTCTCACATCCTCGACTTTTGAAACATCAACAGAGAGGGCTAATATTTCGTATCCCTTTTGTTTGAATTCTTCCTCTGTTTGAAATAATGCATCTTTTTCAATGTCCGAAATAACAACTTTCATACCTTCATGAGCAAATTTTTCGGCAATAGCTTGTCCTATTCCACTGGCGGCCCCAGTGACTACAGCCACTTTATCTTTAAATTCGTTCAAAATAAAATCTCTTTTAATGATTAATAGACAAGATATCTTCAATTTTATTATTGCAATAATTATTTGCGATATATTTTAAATCTTTCAAAATTAAACAATAATTGAGACAAATCTAATTACCAAGAAATTTGATTTTTATGGATCCTAATACTGATGCTCTCGATGATATCCTGAAAAAATGGCTGCCAGAAAATCCAGATATCTTAGGAACTGCTATTATATCAAATGAAGGTTTACCCATAGCTTCAGCACTTCCTCTAGGCGTCGATGAGACAAGAGTGGCAGCAATGAGCGCAGCGATATTAAAGATTTCCTTGTACGGCGTAAAAGAACTCTCCCGTGGGACCTTAAAGCGAATTATTATAGAGAGTGAAGGTGGAAATGTTATTATAACTAAAGCAGGAAAAAATGCTATTTTGATTGTTATTGTCAAAAAAGGATACCGTGGATTTTCTGAGAATGATTTTTTTAATACTCGAGGTCCCTTTAATCCTCCTGGTTCTCCAGGTGCCATAGCGAAAGCAGAAAAAGATTTATAAAATTAATGACTCTCTGAATCATTAGAAGTTGCTATATCGGTGCTAAAATGAAAAATCCACATGATGTTTGCATATGGAAAGATACTAAAGAATGTGCTGATTGCTCCATAAAGGGCAACCTTATATGTCATTTCCGGAGAAAATACTTATTTTGCTTTTTAGGATTTTTCTTAGTTTTTGTTATTACTGCTTTTATTGGTGTTATACAGGCGGGTTTTGGTTGGTTCTTATTAGGTTGGCTTGGTTTTTGGCTATTTTTCTTTGAATTTTGGGAAATTCGAATTCTTTGTAGTCATTGCCCTTATTATGCGGAAGAAGGGAAATCATTGCATTGTATTGCTAATTATAGTAGTCTCAAACTCTGGAAATATCACCCCGAACCTATGAATTTATCTGAAAAAATTCAATTAATGATTGGTTTCATTATTCTTATAGGCTATCCGTTAATCTTCTTAATATTAGGAGATCAGTTTATTTTTTTAATAGTTTCAATTATCGAGATTATCTTCTTCTTTAGTTTTTTAATTATAAAGAGGTGTGGTAATTGCGTAAATTTCTCTTGTCCTTTTAATCGTGTAAAACAAGAAGTTGTTGATGCTTTTCTTGAAAAAAATCCGATAATGAAAAAAGCATGGCAAAAAGCGAGACATAAGCGTGAAGAATAAGGGGGATTGTTAAAAATTATTTAGCTCTTTAGGAAATCTAATATATCATTTTGAAGTAGTTTTATTTTTGCTGCAAGGCTATGTCCATATCCTTCATAGAAAATTCTTTCATAGAAAATCAATGTCTACTTAATATTAAGGTAGGTGCTTTAATATTCTTTAACCTCTCCTTAAAATTCATCTCAATATCTCCACGAACTTCTGTCAAAAAATCATTCGGATATTTAATTTCACCTATAAACCATTTTCCGAATAATCGAGTTAAAAATTTGGGTATCGCTCTTTTTATCCTTGAAGAAAAAATCAAATCTAAAATTTGTGCGAGAGACTTCCCATATTTCCCTTGCTCAAAATTTTAAAGGTTTGAATTTAAGGAGCTTATTACAAATAACATCCACCAATTTATGAAAATTGAAAGCTATATATTTTTTAATATCGATTTATGAGTTGTAAAAAAATTTCCATAAAATCTTTCACAGATGTCTTGATTTGCACTAAGAATTCGTGACCTTTGTCTGTAAGAGAATACATCACCCGCTTTTGCCCTTTTAATCTCTTTTCTTTAATAAGAGAGGAGTCTCGTAGGCTTTTAATGATAGGATAAATATTCGATGTTGCAATATTTATGTGACCTCTCGTGATTACATTTATTCGTTTAGTCAAAGCATATGCATAATCATCTTGATCCTTAAGCATGAGCAGGATTAACGGTTTGGCAAAACCCTTTTTATATTCAGTTTCCCATCGTAAAAACTGGTCTTCTCTTTGTACCCTATAACTTGTATCAAGGGCTTTGTAGTCTGTATCCTTTTTTGAAGGCCCTATTACCCTATAATCTGTATCAATCGACTTTCTCTGAGATTTTTTGATCTCCCACGGTTCAATCAATTCGCGATTTTCTTGGATAGACCTTTTAGTGATTTCTCCTTCGAGAGAAAGGCCACATTCCGAACAAAATTTTGCTGAAGGCATCAGGGGGCTCCCACAATATGCGCAAAATTTTTTCATGGTCCGAAACGTCATAATTTCAGTTCCTAAATCATTCTTATTATTATTCTTTATTCCGGATTTTATATCTTGAATCAAGAATCTTATATCTTGGATCAAGAATTCTGTAATTCATATCGTTTTCTGGCTTTATTATACGATATCCTTTGTCTTTAGAGATGATTTTAAATTCTCCTGACTCGGTTGGTTTAAAATTTTCTTTGATAGGGGTCTTAACATCCCTCTCATCTTTTTTTTCGAGATCAATGCCACAATTTGAACAAAATTTAGCAGAAATCTCTACAGAATTCCCACAAAAAGGGCAATATTTAAAATCCGATTGAGATAAATTATTTTGACTTCTTTCTTTTTCCATTTTTAAATTCCTATTAATTTTTAATTAAAGATTAAAAAAAAATAAAATTTGGATGTTTAATCAAAATCCCAAATGGTACGTCCCTTGTAAAATAAGTGAGTGTATTTACATTGTGTGCAGATTATGAGATCGACTTTGAGAGCAGTTACTCCCCATTTACTATCAATTTTTCCAATTTCAATATCAAAAGTATCATTATCACACACTTGGCAAGTAAAAGCACCACCACCTACGGACGGAGGTTTTTCAATTCTTACATTCTTTTTTAATAATTTTTTACTTCCCATTCTATTTTCTTCCTTACCGCTTATTTAAGTCATTTTCTAATATTTTTGAAATTTTTCTACTAAAATAAGATGAATACACCTATATAAATATATTCATAGTATATATAGATTCATAGATAGTTATTATTTATCTCGCATCTAAACTTTCTAGTTCGCTTGGATTTGGAAAAAATGTTCTGAAAGACTCGATTAAAATAACTACAAGGACATTTAAAGTATTCCAAGATTTTAAATTAATTTTTCCTTATGTCTAAGATTATAATACTATTTTCAAGAGGTAAATTAAAAATAGAATTTTAACAACAATAATAACTGTTTAGACAGGTTAAACCTCCAATATATATAAAGAAAGAATCCAAGTAAATAATTCAATTTATTTTTATACTTTGATCAAAATTTTAAACTAACTCTCGATGTTACCAAATAAAGAACTAATACTTTAAGCAATGATCGCGACAATATAACAACAGACTGCAATACTTAATGCAATAGGGGTCATAATTCGTTTTTCCCATTTACTACTTGACATCATATTCATCAACACACCTATAGTGAAATATATAGCTAAGATCCAAATTACCACCAAAGAAAACGTTTGATTATTAATTAGTTATAAAAATTCCACTAGTTCTAATACAATTATTGTAGCAAACATAAAAATACCAATAGCTAGTATGCTCATTATTCTTAGATTGGTTAGTAATTCTTTATATTTCCCTCCATAAGCTAAGTGCCCTAATGGTAATCCTAAGACGAGTAAAAATTGAAATACAATCATTATACCGAACAAAATTATTGCTATTATTGCTACTATATTTTCTATCATTGGATTCTTTTCTCTTACTATTTTTTATTATTCTTAGACAATTTTAAGCGTATAATAAATTTTCTTTAATAATTTATAGATTAAATAGAGTTTTGATAAATTTCACTTTAACTTAAATTTAAAAAGATAATTAATGATTATAGATTAGAAGAAAAAAAATAATAGAAGAATACAATGGAGACCCATAAAGTTATAATTGTTGGACCTAGTGCTGTAGGTAAAACAAGCTTATTAAACAGGTTTGTACATAATGAATTTGCCTTGAAATATAAATTGACTATTGGTGTCGATTTTTTAACAAAAATGGTAGAATATGAACCTTCAAAATCTATTAAGCTCCATATTTGGGATATTGGTGGTCAAGAAAGATTTAAATTTCTACATCGAAGCTTTTATGAGGGTGCATCGGGAGCTTTACTAGTATTTGATCTATCAAGACAAAAGACATTTTCAGGTATGAAAACTTGGCTATCAGAAATGCGCAGTATAATGAAAAATGGGATACCTAAAGTAATAATCGGTAATAAATCGGACTTAATACCTGAAATTGGGCATATTATAGATAGGGACGCATTAGAACAATATGCAAAAGATGAAGACTGCATTTATATTGAAACCTCTGCTAAAACCGGTGAAAATGTTGAAAAAGCATTCCTTGAACTTACACAGCTTATTGTAAAGAAAACGAGATAAATTAAATTATAAAATACTATCGGTAAATCCAAATATTTTTTATATCTCTTAATTTCTGAAATACAATTTCAGCGGTTTATAAAATATTCCATATATAGAATATTTTCTATATTAATAATTCATAACAAAAAGGTTTAAACGCCTTTTTAAAATACACTAATCATAATAATGTCAGAATTAAATCCTGAGAAATTACATGTTGTTTATAAAGACTCTATTGATATAGATAAATTAGAGCTACCTCGTAAATATACACTAACTCATTCTGATTCCACTGGAGAGCTGTTCCTAACAATAGGAACTGAATATGATTACGATCAAATATCAGGTTTATACACACGATTTATGAGAGACGAAGTATTAGCTGAGTGGCAAAAAAAGAATGGAAATTATGAGCTACATCTATTTTTGCATGTTAGTGGAGGTTTTTGTTTTGGTTGGGCAGGACTAAGAGATCGGATCTTTCGACATCATTTGCCACTCGTTTTAGAAGTAATTAGGTATGGGGATAAGGAACTATTTGAAAGGATGCCTGAAATCAAAAATGCTAAAATTTTTGTTCATTTTGAGTCAAATAGAAAGAAATATGATAAAATTGAATATTTTGGACGAATTAAAGAAATCCCTTTTTAATAATTATAAATTCTTCACTCAATAGCATTAAATTTTATAGCTGTTTAAGCTAGGTTAAATAATAAATTATTATCCTTGCTTACTTAAGATCTATTTTTTTTATATAGAAATATGGATGAAATAAGTAAAATAGTAGAACAAGGATATAATAAGATCGCCGAAGATTATTATAGTCATAGAAATTTAAACAAATTTAATATAGAATTAGAGAGATTTGCTTCTCTCATCTCTAATGATGCACACGTATTAGATGTAGGATGTGGTGGGGGTATTCCTACAGCTAAATTTTTAGTGAATAAAGGATTCACCGTAACTGGGATTGATCTATCTGAAACTATGTTGAATTTAGCTCGAAAGAATGTACCAACTGCCGAATTTGTTAAAATGGATATGAATAAGCTAGAATTTAATGAAAACACATTTGATGGAATAATAAGTGTCTATACTCTTTTTCATGTACCTAAGGAAAATCACTTTGAAATATTCAAAAAATTCTTTAAAGTATTGAAACCTGAAGGTATATTACTGATTAACACAGGTATCTCGGAATCAGAAGGAATGAGTAATTTTTTTGGAGTTCCAATGTTTTGGAGTAATTTTAAACATAAAACTACCCTTGATCTCATAAAAAAAGCAGGATTTTCAATAATCTCTGAAGCAATGTTAGAAAGGGGTGGTGAATATCAATATTGGGTTTTTGGAATAAAGACGAAAACTTAATTTTCCTTTTGTAAGTGTAATCTTTTTAGTTAATTATTCTATAAATTAAAGAGAAAATTCTTTTTAACCTAAAGTTATTCTCTTAAACCAGAATAATGTAAATTATTAAAATAAAACTTTGTTGATTTAAACCGATGTTACTGTTTAGTATTAAAAACGCATTTCGTAAAAAATTTATATCTATACTTGCTGCTATTGGAGTAGGCTTTGGATTAATGCTAGTTTTTGTAATTGGGGCATTTACAGCGGGGACTAGTGCCCAATTTCAAGATAGTCTTAATAAAACTTTAGGTGTCGTCAGTGTTACAGAGAAATTACGGGGAGGATCTGATAGTCATCTTCCCTTGAATCTTCCTCAAGATCTTCTAAACACTCCAGATGTTGGGGATAGTATATTAAGTTATAATGTTGAAACTCAGGCACCAGATTATTTTACTTCAGAATATTGGGCTAATTTAAGTACTTTTGGAGATCGCCTTTTACTCAAGGGATTAAACTCTACAATAGACGGAAATTGGGGTGGTCCTACTACAAAAATCATTGAAGGTAGAAACTTTGATCCTAACAAAAATGAAACAATAATAGATTCTCGTTTAGTGAATATTGCAGATTTTCCAGTCACAGTAGGAAGTAATCTAACAATAAATCTAGATCTTAGCGGGAATAAAACATCTCTTTTCACTATCGTAGGTATTTACGAGCAGGAAGATATCGGAGCTCCATCATTTGTTCCAAGGGATTATTATATATACACCGATTTGGAGACAGCGTGGAATCTACTAGATATTGCTGGTGAGACAAGTGATATATATACCCTAATTTCACTGAGATTTAATGTTAAAGGGCATGAAGATACAGATGAGTTTGTAGAAAAAATTAATGACTATTCAGATGCAGATGGATATGCCCCTGTATATGTTACAGCTTTTTCACTGGCTAGTTTTCTTAGGGAAATCGAAGATACATTCGCAATTTTTAACACATTCACATCAATATTAAGCTTTATTGTTGTTCTATCGGGTGGGATGGCTATAATTGTAACGCAGTTAATGTCAATATCGTCCCGTATGAAAGAATTTGCAATTTTAAAAGCAACAGGTTGGAAAAATCGACATATCTTCAAGGATGTGATTTATGAATCTCTTACACTTGGTATTTTAGGAGCAATCATAGGGCTAAGTATTGGTGCTACGCTTATATACATCTTGGGTGGCGGTTTGTTACCTTTCGGTGGGGCGTCGGCTATTATCACTTGGCGAGGAATTATTGAAGTGGTAGCCTATGCTTTAGGTTTAGGTATAATCGGAGGATTATACCCTGGTATAAAGGCATCAAGAGTAAGACCTGTCGTGGTCTTGAAAGGAGATTAGGGAGGTGATTAATATATTTATAACATTAAAGAATGTAAGTAAAATTTATGGTGAAGATAGAACTACAATTAAAGCATTGGATCAAATAGATCTACAAATTGAAGAAGGTAAGATTATAACGGTAATGGGACCTTCTGGGAGCGGAAAAAGTACATTGTTAAACATCCTTGGGGCAATGGATAAACCAACATCTGGAGAAGTTTTGGTGGATGATATAGAGATAGGAGGATTGCCTGAGAGAAAATTATCTAATTATCGTAAAACTCAGATTGGATTTATATTCCAGAATTTCTATTTATTACCTAATCTTAATGTAATTGAAAACGTATTAACCCCTTTAGTACCATATGGAATTAAAGAAAAAGACCGAGAAAAGGCACAAGAAATATTAGAGATTGTTGGTTTGGGTGATAGAGCTAATAGTAAAGTAAGTAAATTATCTGGTGGTGAATCTCAAAGAGTAGCTATAGCTCGAGCATTAATGAATGATCCTAAATTGATTTTAGCTGATGAACCAACAGGAAACTTAGATACTGAAACAGGAAAATCAATAGTGGAGACTTTAATTAAATTAGCTGAAAAAGGAACAACACTAATCATTGTCACGCACGATCCGAGAGTTGTTGCTTTAGTTGCTAAACATCCCCTCGGCGATAGTATTTGGATAAAGGATGGACGATTAAGTGACCAGCCTACATATGACCTAGATTGCTGGGAAGATTAGATTAGATTTTAAAAGCCCATTCTCCATTTCGCATTACTGGTTCTGTATTATTATCCTCTAATATTCCATCAACATCCATTTCTCCTGATCCAATCATAAAATCTATATGGAGAAGGCTAGCGTTACCTCCTGCTGCTATGAATTCTTCATCAGTCATTGTGTCACCACCTTTTAATGAATTCCTATAAGCTTGACCTATTGCAATATGACTTGCAGCATTTTCATCGATTAAAATATTGTAATAAAGCTTCCCTGTTTGGGATATTGGCGAGCTATTAGCTACTAAGGCAACCTCTCCTAACCTTCGAGCTCCTTCATCAAAATCTATCGTTTTAAGTATAATTTCATTACCCACTTTTGCTTCTGCCTTAATTATACGTCCATTAGAAAACTCAAAAATACACTCATCAACAACCTGTCCCTGATAGAAAACTGGTCTTGTAGTCTTAACAATTCCGTCAACCCGATCTTTATGTGGGAGCGTAAAAATTTCTTCAGTAGGTAAGTTTGGTATAAAATCTATCCCCTCCAGGGTTTTTACACTTCCTCCGTGCCAAATATGGTCCTTAGGCAACCCAATTATTAGATCTGTTTCTGGAGAAGTTAATTTTAATGTTTTATATTGTTTTTTATTTAAATACATACATCGCTTATGGAGGTTTTCACTATGTTCTTGCCAAGCAGAAATAGGATCTTTTTGATCTATTCGGCATATTTTAAATATAATATCCCATAATTTCTGAATTCGCTCATTTGGGGGGATATCTGGAAAAATTTTATCTGCCCAAGCCTGGCTTGGGGCTGGTACTATTACCCAATTTAAAGCATATTGACCAACAAGATCTAATACAGGTTTGAGATGCTTATGTAGATGAAGTTGAAATCGAGCAATCAGACCAAGATCTACATCCTTCAATAAATCAGGATTTGAGTCTATGATGTGAAGATTTGCATCTCCGGCTTGAGAAATATTAAGTCTTGCATCTATCCTCCATTTTGGATATTCCTTAAGTGATTTTTTAGGACCATAGTTAAATCGAATCAAACGCAATTGATCATCGCCCCATACCACATCAACCAATCGAGCTCCCATTTGATACGCTTTTTGTGCAATTATCCGTACTAATGGAGCTGCCTCAAGAAAGACACCATCATAGCTAGAACTGGGGCCTCCAATGAGTAGTCGCTGTTTAGGCTGAAGATTTAAACCAATTTTTAAGATTATCTCAGCATATTTTTCCAATTTCTGTTCAAACTCAGATGACATTTGCGTTACATTCATTTTTCTATTTTTTTGGTTAGATTATATAATGTAATTACAATTAAAAAGGATTTAGAATTAATCATCATGGTAAAAGACACAAAAATTTAATAAGAGAAAAGTGTAATGAATGAAAATAATGCCCAAATAAATGAAGAAATATTATATAGGGAATGGGTTCCAGCTGGTAAAGTTATAAAAATTATTATGCTTTCTGTATTTCTTCTGAATAGTATAATCGGGATAATCATTGTTGCGTTTATACCTAGAAATTTAATTTTTATAGGATGGATATTTGGTGCTGTAAGTCTCTTATTATTACTATTGTACTGGAATTTCCGAGGTATTAGGATCGCTTTAACCAGACATTATCTTGATGTAGGTTATGGAATTCTTAATCATAAAAAAATTTTCTTAGAAAAAATTACGGGATGTGAAATAACGAAAGCATATTTTCGACGGTACGGGGGATTAGGAGTTAGGTTTGGTTTAGATGGTTCATGGGCTTATACCACTAATTTCGGGCAAGCTGTTAAACTATTTTTTCAAAAAGGTAGACCATTCGTCTTTTCTACCAGAAATCCGCAGAAAATATGCCATCTTATAAACGAAATCACTAGAATTTAAGTATTTTTATTAAAAGAATCCTTTTTAACTGTGGGGGATAAATAGTAAATTAAAAATAACTTATGTGATAAAGATCTATGGTTGATTTATTTTTTAAATTGTAGTTAAGAAAGTAGTTTGATACTCTTCAATTTTTTACTAATTATCAATAATTTTCTTACCTAAGAATACATATATAAATATAAGTTCAATATCTATAGTATTTAATAGTAGGTTTATGGTAAGTAATCAGTTTAGAGTTTTATGATAGATTCTATAAACATCTATTCTGTCATAAAAGTGAAATTTCTATAAAAAATAAAAGAAAACATTTAAAGTGCTTTTTTATGGTTCTAAATATGAAGAATGAGAAAAAGATTTTTACTCTAGAAAATAAAAAACTAGCATCCATGGGACCAGATTACGTGGTTATCATCCCAAGAAAGCTAATTCAATATAAGGTAATTGATCCTGAAAAAATATATAACATTCATTTTGAAGAAATAGAAGAAGAACAAAATGAAGAAAAGGGTTAATCTTCTTCTCGATATGAGTAATGCTCAATAATATCAAAGATTATATTATTATTTCTTAAGAGTTTAACTATATCTAGATTATAATCCATAACTATTCTCTTATTTATTTGTATTCTGACTGTTTTCGGATAATAAGCTTCTGATTCTTCTTGAATTTCTTCTAAAGGTACATAACTTGAGAGATAAGCATTCTTATTGTTGAACTTGATCACACAGACGTAGTTTTCTAACTTAATTACTTTATTCTCCTTTGTAACTCCTCGAAACCGAATTGAAACTGTGTTTCCACCATCAACTTTGATATTTTGCAGTAGTTTTGGTAAATCCTCTGGAAGGACAATCTTATAAAATTCTCGCTTCCTCCACCGTGAGATCTCATCTTCGCTATATCGAAAAATTTCAGCGAACCTTTTATTAAAATATTTTAAATACCCTCTTTGTATTAGAGTTATGCCCAAACTCGAGTTTTCCGCAAAATAAAGAAACTGTTCATCCTTTAATTTAGTTGTAAATTCCTCATTTACTCCTACTTTTGACATCTCTCATTTCACCCCTTTTTAGGTATAGCTTGTTGTTTTATAAAATTGATTTAAATGTTAAATAATTTTATGAATACTATTATTTTTGTTTTCTTAAATATCCCATCCAAAATCATAAAATTATGTTTTAATTTATCGAATTTTGTGCAAAAAACTTGATCGATAGATAATAGGATAACATTTAAATTAGTAAAAATTGATATTAATAATAGGGTTCTATAGACAATTTTATAGAATACCTTATACAATTTTTTGCCTTTGATTACATAGGAGTTTAAAGCTTTTACACTACCAATTAAGACAAATCTTCATCCCTTCATTGTGTTCTTATCATTTACATTTTTTGAAGGTTTTCAAGCTTCGGGTAATAAAATAACAAAAGAATCTCCTTCAACCCATATTTTTCCATTGTAATTATTTAAGATACGTTCTACTAAAAGAAATCCCAAAATTATTTCTTTAATCTTACTATCTTTCTCTCTTTCTTTCTGGAATATCATTTCTTTCTCTATATTTAAAATCTCTTTTTGATAATCTACAAATTCCACTTTGATATAATTTTTGTTATCCTGTTGACTTCTAAAGATAATAATTTTAATCTCAATAATAGGGTTTTTATTATATCTAATTGAGCTAATAAGGATATTGACAAAAACATCTATTAGAAATTTATCTGCTTTTACGTATATTTCTCCTGCTGGATGCTCAACATCTATGTTGATTCTTTTATTTGAATAACTATTTTTAATAAATTCTTTAACATCCTCAATAGTACTGCTCAATTTTATTGGTTCAATTATTATATTTGTTTGATCAAGCATCGTTAGCTTATGTATTATATCTATTAAAAGCTTACTATTTATACATTGATCTTTAATAATATCTAATAAATCTCTTTTAGATTCTAATATAATTTGATTATCAGCCTTTTCATATTCGATTAGTGATAATTGAATGTTCTCTATTATAGAACTTATATCATTTACAAAAAGTTCTTTGTAAAAATACTCTCTATCGAATTCTTGGTGGATAGTTTCTTCGCTTACGCGTAAATACTCTTCAGCTAATTTACGGTGTAAAACATTTTTAAGAAGGTCTGAAATAATGCTTAGTAAATCTAAGTTTTTTTCTATCCAATGATCGTTATCCTTAATATTATCAAGACAAATTATTGCTTCTAAAACCCCGCTTATTTTTACTGAAAATATTAAAAAATTCTTAACGTCTCGATTGTCAAGAAAGTATTTTAAATTTACAGCTTCTGTAGGAAGTTCATCAACATTTTTAACGTATAGATAATCAGATTCTAGTAATTTCTCAGTTAACCAGGGAAAATTGTTCATTTCCATATTTTCAGGTAAATTTACTTGAGAAAACATCACCTTACTATACCATTCATAATTTCTTTTTATAAAACTGAAATTTTCATTAAGAATATAAAGATAAATTCGTGTTGCGTTTACAAATTCGCCTATATCTCTAAGTGATTCTACAATCGCTTGACCAAAATCCTGTATCCCTACAAATCTTGACGCAATTGCTGTAATAATAGCTTTTAATCTTGAAATTTTCATTAATTCCTGTTCAATTTTTTTCTCTTCTGATATATTCTGGCAAATAATTTGATAAAATGTGTCATCTCCAATATCTACACAGGAGGTTTGCATATTCACCCAAATAAGGTTGTCATTTTTATGATAAAGTTGAATTTCTAACGGAGGGAAAATTTTACCTCTCTCTTCTATTCTCAATCTTTTAAGAACATCTACAATATAGTCTCGATGTATTATTGAAAGATCAACAAATTTCCTACCCAAAAGTTCATCTCTTGTATATCCTAATGTATCTTCCAAGGCTGGATTACAATCAACTAAAAAACCTTTAGGATCAATTAAAAGAACAGAAAAGGGTGATTCTTGGAAAAGATAACGATATTTTATTTCAGAATGCTTTAATTTAATTTCTGCTTCTATTCTCTTACGAATATCTCGAATAATATATTGAACAAGGATTTGCCCTCCTATTTGAACGTCATTGACACTAATTTCAACGGGAATAAAATTACCAGAATTATCAATAACCTCTAATCTTAAAGGAAAGGGGTAATTTAGTTCCCTAAAAACCTCCTCGTTAAAATCTATATCAATGATATCACTTAATATTTGGCTTGAATGCAAACCGATAAAATCTTCAAATGGTCGTTGAAATAACTCTTCCGCTTCTTGGTTCACATCCATTATTATACCTGATTTTTTATCGATAATTAAAATAGCATCTCGAGCAGCTTTGAATAATGCCTCATAACGTAATTCGGCTATTTTTAGTGCTTCGATTGAAGGTTGATATAAAGAAATTTGATTGTTTATTATACTATGAATATTTTCAAGAGTATCCATTACCTGATTTTTATCTAAATAATTTTTTTTGATTTCCTCAAATTCTTTGAGAATAAAATTACTAAATTGGTTAATAATGTTTTTAGGAATTTTTTCATTGTAATAGACAATTAAAGATAAAGGTAATTCACCTCCTCTAATACTCTCATTAGGAACAGAATCAAAATAAATTGCTGCATTTGAATTTAGGTGAGGGAATGGGAGGATTACTGAAGTTGGTCTAAATTGATCACCTCCGAAAATAAACTGTGATATTGAAAAACTTTTAACAGATATCAATTCTGGATTCTCAAAAGCATCTTTAGGATACACTGCTTCTATTTTAATCCCAAGATTTTCATCCCATCGACAAAAAAGGATACCAACCTCTTTTCTTGGAGTATATTGTTCTGCTCTCTCGGCAATTTTAAGTGAAAGCCAATTAAATGCCTCATCAATATTTATATTCATAATTCCACTCGTTAAGAATGACTTTAGCGGCCTATTCCCGAGTTCCTTTACTCCCATACTTTCTTCTAAAACTTTTAGGTCTGATCGTTTTCTGTCAGTTTTATTAAAGAGGATTAGAAGTGGTAATTCACTCAATTCTGGTTTTCTCGCAATTTCATGCAATAGTTCACGAGCATATGAGAACCTTATTGTATCTGTTACATCTAAAACAAAAATTAATCCATCTTGGTTTTTTAGATATGGTTTCCATATTTCTTTTGCTTTATATTTTCCAGGGATATCATATGTTAACATAGATACATTATTAACTAAAATCTTAGAAATATCAACATTTATAGTTGGAAAGGTTGTTTTTGATACTGATTTTCTCCTTGTTTTAATGATGGTTGTTTTTCCCGACTGAGAAAGCCCAAAAATTAATATTCTTGCCTCTTTTTGTTCGAATATCACTTCTTCTTCAGAAAAAGAGTTATAAAAAATACTAAGCAAACTTCTAATTTCCGCAAGTTTATTAGGATCTCCTTTATCAAACATAGAATCTAAATAAAAGGCTTCGAAAACATCTTCGATCTTTTTAAATTCTTCAACAAATCCAGCTAAGAATTCTTCAGCCAACGTTGATTTGATTTTCGACTGGTCATCAACAACTAATGAAATGAGAAGACGCTCGACTCCGGTTTTTGAATATTCACTCGGGACATTAAAGATTAAATTTGCTGTTTTGAAAGTCCCAAAGGTATGTATGAAAAATCCTCTTTCATAGATATCAATCAATAAAGGAACCTGTTTGAGATCATCCCTTTTAATTTCTTCAGGGATTTGTAAAATTACTGATGGAGGAAAATATGGGCTCCGATGACTTAAAATCAATACTTTCAAATTCAAACAACCTCTCGCATTTTTATGAAACTAAGCTCAATTACTACCTATTAAAATTATTTTATTTGTATTTATATGAATATAATATCTACTCTAACCTTAACACTAGTTCTTAGTTTTAAAATTAACTTTATTTTACTAATAAAAATTCGAGTAGAAAAATGTATCAAATTAATTTTTCGAAATAAAGAAAAAAGAAAAATAAATGTTGAAATTATTTTTTATGTTCTTCGAATAATTTTGGTAAAAAATTGACAAATTCTCCTATCTCTTCTATGTTATGCTTACGTAACGCTTCGATAAACTGTTTTGGAGCTCTGGCAGGTAATCGAAAAGTTGATCGTAATTTTGTTCCATTTTCAATTGATTCATATTCATGTAATAACCAACTGGTTGGATTGTCATTATCATCAAGTACACTCGCCACTAATGTGTGATCAAACTCAACAGGTATTGGTGAAGTACTTGGATCTTCCCATCTGATTCTTAATGTAGTGGTGATCCCACCAATATCTTCGTCTACCCTATGAATAGCCCCAATGTGACTCTCTTTAGGAGGAACTTCCCACTCAAAAGATTTATGGTCTTTCGGGTGCCACAATTTATAACGTTCTGTGGTATCTATATGATCCCACCACCAATCTATCATTTCTGGTGTCACACCTTGTAATGTGTGATCGACAACCAAATCTATCGTTTTACTTTCGGAACTCGCAGATTCTTTTGACATACTTTTAATACACCCTATAAATATTGATTAGGAACGCATCTTCCATCATAGATGAATTATCTTTCCATTTTTTATGATATATCTGTCCACTAATAAATTCGGATTTTCGCTAATTGTTTTGGCAACATGGCGTTGAACCTTTCTTGTATTTTCAGGGATTGTAAGTGAGGGTGTTTCCCCTATTACCATTTGGGCTAATTCAGTAATATAATACGATTTAATGTTCCTTTCAGCGTTATATCTTGATAAAGTTGCAAGACATCCTGTGCAGATAAAAGCCATTGCATCCGCATTTATTTCTTCTGCTTCAGACATTTTCTCTTCCGCAATTTTCTTAGCTAATGGCCTATTTCGCATTGAAACAGGAGCCCCGCAACATAGAGATTTTTCCTTATTGTGTTTCATTTCTACTACTTCTGCACCAATAATTTCAAGAAATTCTCTAGGACCATCATAGATTTTCTTGTCTAATTTTCTCCAAGGACAAGGATCTTGAAATGTAATTCTTTGGTTGATCTTATTTTTGATTTCTAACACACCTTTATGATACTTTTCAACAAAATAATCAATGATGGTTTGACCCTCTATATCAAATCCTTCGATAATTGAAGGATAAACGTTTTTAATCATGTGATCACATCCTGGACAGAAGGTGATGAGTTTTTCTACCCCAACTTCTTTAAATTTTTCATATAATTCTAATCCCTTTATCTTTGCTTCATCCTCACCAAAACTTGAACTCACATACCCTCCACAACAATACTTCATCCCTCCTATCGATGGTAAATCATCAAATAATTTGGTTTTGGTCAGATCTGGAAAATAATAGGGAATACCACAGCCGAAATAAAACATTTCATTACTTTTTGGAGGTTTTTCGTATTTATCTAATCCTATTTTTTTTTCCTCAGTATCAAATGCTAAACCTATGGACATCAAATTATAAGGAACTTCCTCAGTTATGAGCGTTATACTACTCACTCCTTTCTCACGAGATCTTCTTAGACGTATTTCTCTTCTAAGCGCGCTTGGATTTGACCCTGTTGGACAGATTATATCACAGTAAGAACACCCAGCACAACTTTCCAATATTTTTCGTGAACTTCTTGTCTCAATCATTTTAGAAATTTCTTCCTTAGCACTTTCTATTGGTAAATGCATAAATGGACACTGACTAAGGCAGGTTCCACACCGTAAGCACGTTTTTTCATTAAACATCTTTTTTAACCAAAAATTTTGAAATCTCATTCAGATATTAATAATAAAAGCGAGTTTTCGGAGCAATTTAACTTTATTGCATAAATATCAATAGAAAGATTACACTATTGTAAATATTATTAGGAATTCGCAAAATTTTATAAAGCTCAACCAGAATTAAAACTAGGAGATATTTTGGTTTTGGAAATAGACACATCTGTTAGAGTATTTATAATTC
>JAHQWY010000281.1 GCA_029856445.1 Promethearchaeia archaeon | reverse complement strand
AAAATTTATGTATTTACAGATAAAACCTATGATAAAAAAGAATACGTATTATAGATAAAATTTAATTTTACTTTTTCATAAATATAATATTAATTTTAGATTTTTTTAATAAAGGCTGGTTTTATGGAGAAAGGAAAAAAGAAGATTGTGGAATCTGTCCCAAACTATAGTGAGGGAAGTAATGGTAAGAAAGTTGAAGAAATTGTAAAAGAAATCAGGGAAACTCCCAATACTCGTATTGTGGACATTCAGTACGACTCAGATTACAATAGAGCAGTAATTACATTCTTAGGAACTCCAGAAGCCGTGTTAAAAGCTAATGTGGCAGCAGCTAAAAAAGCAATCGATTTAATTGACATGAATACACATAAGGGACAACACCCTCGGATTGGAGCTATAGATGTTGTTCCTTTTGTCCCAGCACAAAATGTTAGTATTGAAGAATGTGTTGATCTATCTGTTAAATTTGCTGAAACTATGGCACAAGAAGGAATTCCTGTATATCTTTATGAAGAGTCAGCAAGAAAAATGGAAAGAAAAAACATTGATAATCTTCGTGTAGGAGAATATGAAGGATTAAAGGAGAGTATTAAAATAGATCCTGAACGAAAACCTGACTTTGGTCCATCTAAACTTCATCCTACTGCAGGAGCTATGATAACTGGCGCTAGACATCCTTTGATAAGTTTCAACATTAATCTAGGAACGACTGAAATTAATATTGCTAAAAAAATTGCAAAAGCTATCCACTTACGTTCTGGTGGACTAGTTAACATCAAGGCAATGGGAACAGAAATAGCTAAAAAAAATTATGTTCAAGTGGGGATAAGCAATATAAATTATAAAAAAACTCCTCTTTATAGACAAATAGAACTTGTGAGAATTGAAGCTGCTCGTTATGGTGTGTCAATTATTGGTACAGAATTAGTAGGAGTTTTACCTTTGGGAGCTGTTTTAAATTCTGTAGAGTATTATTTACAGCTCGAAAATCCTCAAAAACTTGAAGAAAAGCATTTATTAGAGAGTTATTTCGACTTTTAAATTTTAAAAATCGAGTTCTAATTATCAACTACAATGTTCCCGTTTTTTATTACTTTTGATACTAAGTTTACACCAAATTGATAGGGAAGGAAATTGTGATTTGGAGCATCAAAAATAATTATATCTGCTTTTTTACCAACTTCTAAACTACCAATCTCATCTTGCATTTGGAGCGCACAGGCACTGTTAATAGTTGAAGCTACCAATGCTTCTGATGGTGAGAGTCGCATATTATAACAAGCTAATGTAATAATCATTTGCATTGATTCTGTCCAACAATTAGGATTTAAATCGGTAGCTAAAGCAATAGGGATACCTAGATCAATCATTTTTCTTGCGGGAGCATATTCATTAGACATTAAACAGAAGGGAGTTCCAGGTAATAGGGTAGCAATTACATTTGCTTGTACCATTGCTTTTAACCCATTTAAATTTGATTTTAATAAATGCCCTGCTTGAATAACATTCATTTCTGCCGCCAATTGTGCTCCATTCGTATCTACAATCTCATCGATATGTATTTGGGGAATTAGTCCATATCTCTTAGCAGTCTTTAATATTTTTCTTGATTGTTTAATAGAAAATATACCCTTCTCACAAAATACATCACAAAATTTTGCAAGATTTTTTTTAACAATCCGTGGAATCATTTCAGAAATAATGAGATCAACATACTCATCTGCCCTATTTTCATATTCGATTGGTATCGCGTGCGCCCCTAAAAAAGTTGGAACTATATCTAAGGGGTGTAAATCATTTAAAATCTTAATAGCTTTCAATATTTTTATTTCACTCTCAGTAGTTAGACCATAGCCTGATTTTGTTTCAAGAGTAGTAGTGCCATACGACATCATTCGATCTAAAATTTTTTTACCATTTTCTACCAATTTCTCTAGTGGGGCATTTCTTGTTTCTCGAACGGTTTTTAAAATACCCCCTCCTTCCTTGAGAATTTCTAGATATGACTTTCCGTTTAGTTTCATGGATAATTCATTTTCTCTAGTCCCATCAAAAATAATGTGTGTATGGGGATCAACAAATCCAGGTGTAACTAATTTATTCGATGCATCTATTTTTCTTGGTATTTCTCCAAAAGTAAATTTTGACATTAATTCATCTGTGTGTCCGACATAAATAATAATATCATCTTTGATTGCCAATGCACCATCATGGATTATGGCTAATTCTGACATATCTTCTCCTATTCGTGGAGCTCCAAAAGCAGTATTCATAGTAACTAATTCATTTGCATGAAAAATCACAAGATCGGGTTCGCTTTCTGAAAACATTTCTTTTTTCACATAAGTCGATGCCACATACAAATCAGTACATCTCTAATTATTATTGGGCAATTTTTAATAATTCATTACTCTTTATAATTTCTATTGCAGAGTTAATATAATTGGATAAAATCCTATCTTCGGAAATATGGGGTATCTTTTTTCGGATATGATTGTGGCATTGTTCTATAATTACACTGGCTTTTAAAGGTCTTCTAAAGTCAAAAGCTTGTGCTGCGCATAGGAGTTCAATAGCAAGAATCTTTTCAAGATTTTTAACAATTCTAAGGGCTTTTCTTGCACTTATTGACCCCATACTTACATGGTCTTCTTGTCCTCCTCCTGTAGGAATACTATCTGCACTAGCAGGAAAGCAAAGAGATTTGTTTTCGCTAGCTATGGCCGCGGAGGTATATTGTAACATCATAAAACCAGAGTTTAATCCAGCATTCTCGATGAGGTTAGAGGGTAAGCCCCATTTACCTTCAAGTAATAAAAAAATTCGACGATCGGATATGTTTCCGATTTCATTTGCAGCTAAACTCACATAATCTAATGGTAATGCAAGAGGTTGTCCATGAAAATTTCCCCCACTGTATGTTTCATTTTCACTAAAAATTACTGGATTGTCAGTAACGGAATTTAACTCACATTCTAGTATTTCATTTAAATGATATAATGCATCTCTTGATGCTCCGTGAACTTGAGGAATACACCTTAAGGAGTATGGGTCTTGAACTCTGCCACAATCTTTATGGGATTCTACTAATTGAGAATTCTGTAAAAATCTTCTCATTCTTTTTGCTACTAATAAACTGCCTCTATGCGGTCTTAATTCTATTAATTTTTCAGTAAAAGGCTGTGGAGACGCTAAGTAACTCTCAAGAGTTAAGGTCCCAATAAGATCCGCATGATCAAGAGCCCTTGAAAAATCTTCAACTATTTTTATAGCATGAGCAGCAATAAATTGAGTTCCATTGATTAAAGCTAAGCCCTCTTTTGCTTGAAGTTTTAAAGGTTCAAGATTATACTCTTTTAGAATTTTTTCAGATTTAACGAAATTATTACCCTCCTTGGTTAAATAACCTAATCCTATTAATGGTAGAAATAAATGTGCTAATGGTGCTAAATCCCCTGAAGCACCAACTGAACCTTGCTCAGGTACTAATGGGATATAATTATTTTCTATATGCCAATGAATTCTTTCAACAACCTCTAGTGAACTTCCAGAAAAACCTTTGGATAGGGCTTGTGTTTTAAGAATTAACATTAATTTTGAAAGTTCTTTGTCTATTGGAGAACCTACACCTACACTATGGCTTTTAAGAAGATTTTCCTGTAAATTACCAGTTTCTTCCTTTGAGATTTTAGTGGTGCACAATGACCCAAAACCGGTGTTAATACTATAAACTAAATGATCTCCTTTTGCAATTGATTGAACAGCTCTAAAACTTTTTTTTATTCTTTCCTTTGTTTCTTCTGTTAAAACTCCTTTTATTTGATCTCGAGCTATTTTCAATGCTATATCCACGGTTAACTTATCTATTCCATATCGAAAATTGTTTTTCATACTGTTCCCCTTTTATTTTTCATTTTTAATCCCAAAAAATTTTATTGATTTTTAATCTTTTTTTAATTTTTTATGAATTTTTCTATGAGCTTATCTATTAATTTATCTTCAGCTACGAAGGGAAGGGTAATGTGCCCTTTTTCTTTATTCTTAATATTCCAATTATACGCGGTTTCAAAAGCATGAGGATTTCTAGCCCAACTTCTTCTAGCAATTCCACCGATAACGTCCCATTCAATAGAATTCCTTATTATCTTATCAACTCTTTCAGATCCATCTAATACCATCCCAAATCCGCCATTAAAGCATTTTCCTATACCAACTCCACCACCATTGGATAATACTACGTATGTCATACCTCTAATTGCATTCCCTGTGAAACAATGTACTGCCATTTCTGCCATCACATTACTTCCGTCTCTAATGTTGGATGTTTCCCTAAATGGTGAATCTGTTCCGGAAACATCATGGTGATCCCTTCCCAACATAATAGGTCCAATTTCTCCTCTTCTCACTAAATCATTAAATTTCAAAGCGATATCAATTCTCTCATCAGCATCAGCATATAATATTCTAGCTTTTGTGCCAACAACTAAATTATTTTTTTTTGCATCTCTTATCCATATATAATTATCTCTATCTTGGGCTTTTCTTTCTGGGTCAATAGAAGCCATTGCGGTTTGATCAGTTTTGTCTAAATCTTCTTCTTTTCCAGAAAGGCACACCCATCTAAAAGGACCATAACCATAATCAAAACATATAGGTCCCATTATATCTTCTACATAAGATGGAAAGATGAATCCTTCAGATGTATCAGTTTGATTCTTTGTTATTTCTTTAACTCCAGCATCATAAACTGCTTTTAGAAAAGAATTACCATAATCCCAAAAATAGGTTCCCCTATTAGTCATTGTATTGATAAGTTCGAATTGAACCTTTAAAGATTCATTAACCAATTGTTTAAACCTTTTAATATCATTTTTGATTAATTTTCTTCCTTCTTTGAAGCTAATTTGAAATGGGGTGTAACCACCATCATAAACAGCATGACATGAAGTCTGATCTGACGCAAGTTCTACTCTGATATTGTTTTCTACTACATATTTCCATAGA
>JAHQWY010000033.1 GCA_029856445.1 Promethearchaeia archaeon | reverse complement strand
CACTTCCTTGCCCTCCAACTATCTGAGCTCCCAAAACTTTACCAGAAGGAACTTCAAATATTAATTTGAAAGCCATGGGAGTTGCTCCAGGATAATATCCCGCATGATTGTTTGGATGGATGTAGATCTTATCATACTCGATATCTAAGTTTTTCAATTGTTTTTCAGTTAATCCAACAGTAGCTACAGTTACATCAAAAATTTTAACAACTGAAGCACCTAATACACCATTATATTCTGAATTTCTTCCAGCAATGTTGTCAGCTGCTATTCTTCCCTGTTTATTTGCTGGACCTGCCAAAGCCATTGATATCGGATTTTGAGTCTGTAAATGCTGAACTTGAACAACATCTCCTACAGCATATATATTTGGATCAGAGGTTTGCATTCTTTTATTGACTTTCACATGACCTTTTTCTGATAATTCTAAACCACTATTTTTAGCTAGTTCGTTTTGAGGTCTAATCCCTATGGCTAAAATAATTAAATCTGTCTCGATTATTTTGCCACTTTTGGTTATGATAAAAGGCTTTTCACCCTCATTTCTCCCAAAAGAATCGACGGGATCTTCCAAGACAAGACATACTCCATTTAAAATTAATTCTTGATGAATAAATTGAGCCATTTCCTTGTCAATTGAAGGCATAACTTGATCTAACATTTCAACTATTTTTACTCTTACACCTTTCTCTACTAAGTTTTCAGCCATCTCTAACCCAATAAACCCGCCTCCAACAATAACAGCTTTATTAATATGTGTATCTTCAACATATTGCCTTATTTTTACGGCATCTGGAATTGTCCACACAGTAAAATGTGGTACCTCTTCAAGACCTTTGAAAGCTGGAACAAGTGGTTTTGAACCAGGTGCTAAGATCAGATGATCATACTCAAGGCTATATTCTTCATTACTTTTTAAATCTCTGACATCAATCTTCTTTCTTTCTCTATTTATTGACATTACTTCGTTGTTTACCCTAACATCGATATTAAACCTTTCAAGAAATGTATCAGGGGTTACCAATTCTAAAGATTCGCGATCTTTTATTATATTTCCAACATAATACGGAAGTCCACAATTTGCAAATGAAACATATGGACCTTTATCTAGCATAATAATTTCAAAATCTTCCTTTAATCTACGAAGTCGAGCTGCTGCGGATGCCCCACCAGCAACTCCGCCTATAATTACTACACGTTTCATTTTTTCTTACCAAAACTTACGTTTAAATACATTTTTACATAATTTTTATAATAGAACACTTACAAATTGATTTAAAACTAATTATTATTATCTATAAACTTTTTTTAACCAAATGAATCTTTCTCGGAAACTTGTGTTGTCTATTAAAACTACCTTTCACAGGGCATACTTCTTCAACTTTTTCGAGAATACGGTCTACCTTTTTTAAATCTTCATCCGTGTCAATATTCCAAGAATATTTGATATTAAAAAAGCCAGGGAACGGTTCCTCTTTAGGATTAAGAGCACTTCGTTTATCATACATTGCTTCTGCTTTTACAGAAATAGAATTTACATTCACATTCGATAATGATAGATAGAGTAACGCTGTTATTTCTAAACAATTTGCAAAACTTGCTAATAGCATTGGCATCGGTCCCGGAATGGTACCAGATCCTCCTAATTCTTTTGGGCCGTCATTTTCTATTATAAAATTCCCAACAGTAGCTTTAACATGCAAATTATCTACTTGTTCTGAAACAGCAGTTACTTTAGAAATAAACAATCCGTCTCCTTCAGTAGTGTTTTGATGTTTCAGCATCATTTCAAAGCGATCCTTATAAGCTTCTAAGGTTTCATCTGAGACTAATTTGTTCTTCATAATCAAAGCAAATTATCGGTTTACTTTATTTTTTTCGATGATATTAAACTATAATGATAAATTATTATTTTATTATATAAATTATAATCTCTATATTATCAGAGTAGAGCTAAATAATGAATGTAAAGAAGATTTTGCTTACTATTCAATCTTGTTCGGATTGTAAATCATGTTTAGAGGTTTGTGATACATATAAAGTGACGAAAGAAGAAAATAAATCTCCCAATGGGAGATTAAAGATTGCAGAAAAGATATTTAATGATCAAGATATTAATAATGAAGAACTTCTAAGCATTTACACATGTACCTTATGTTCTTCTTGTGATTTAATATGTCAACAATCTATACCGATAGCGGATATTATTCACTCTTCAAAAGCTAAATTAGTTGAACAAAATAAAGCCCCATTAGAAATTCACAACAAAATTATAAATGGGATTCTTGAAAAAAGCAACTCGGTTGGAGGAAATCCAGAAGAACGTTTAGATTGGTTGCCAGAGCAATATAGAATGGAGGAATTATTTGAAAAGAAAAAATCTGATACTTTACTATTTTTTGGCTGTATGTCATCATTTAGAGTAAAAGAAAGTGCGAGTATCCCCTATGAGATATTAAAGCTTGCTGGATATGATTTTAAGATTTTAGAAAATGAACCTTGTTGCGGAGAATATATATATTCTGCAGGAAAAATTGACTCAGCAAAAAGAATTTTTAAGGAAAACTATGAGTTATTTAAGAGAATTGGGATTAAGAATTTAGTAGTCACCTGTGGGGGTTGTTTATATGCTTTCGATAAGGTATATAGGAAATATATTGAGAACTATGATTTAACTGTAAAACATATAATCGAAGTGATTTATAATTTGGAAAAAGAAGGTAAGATAAACTTAAAACCATTGAATAAGACGATTACTTATCATGATCCATGTCGGCTTGGAAGAAAATATAAGAATGGCCCTCTATTCACAGAACCTAGAAAACTTTTAAATAAATGTGGATTGGAAGTAAAAGAGACTTCTATTAATCCTATAGAAGCACCATGTTGCGGAGCGGGTTCTGGAATACGAGGGGTTGATAGTAGTATTTGTATTAACATCGGAAAAGATTTATTTAGCAAAATAGAAACAAAAGAACTAACATCTTCCTGTCCTTTATGTGTTTTTAATTTTAGGTACGTGAATTATAAGAATCAAACAGATAAGGAGAGCAAATATATAACTGACTATATCTTAGAATCGATGAAAAAATAAAGACTTTTCAAATCTAGAAAATTTAAAAAAATTATAAAATTTTGATTTACCCTCTATAATCCAAATATACTACGGCGTCTAGGAACAACTCGTAATTTTCATCCTCATCAAAATCATGCAAAACTACTTTTTCCACTTCATCTAGTTCTCCTTTTATTTCAACGAGTTCAGATTGCTGAAGAATTTTGACATCCGATTGTTTTAATTTTTTAGCTATTTCTTCCCTTCCTGGGATTACTTTAGAAGTTGTAGACACAATAACTCTTCCTGTATAATTAGTTAGTTTTAAAGCAAGCTCTAAAGACTCATCACCAGAGTCTACAATTAGAACCCTTTTATCTCTAAATTCTTCAAGGTTTTCGGGGATTTCCTTATAAGTTCCTTTACCAAGATAATCTTCAAATCCTAGAATAACATTTATCTCTAATTTGCAAGCAGTTTCCACTTCAACTTCTGGTTCAGTGCCTAGTCTATAATTATCGATAGCGGCTTTTAAAGCATCTGCAGCAAGATTTGAGCAGTGCATTTTAATCGGTGGAAGGCCTTCTAGCTCATCAGCTACATCCTGTCTTGTAATTTTGTAGGCTTCTTCTAATGTTAGACCTTTTGCCATTTCAGTAATCATAGAAGATGTAGCGACCGCTGAACCGCAACCAAAAGTTTTGAATTTAATATCTTCAATTATTTCCTCATCTCTATTGTTTCTACCGACCTTAATATACATAAACATAAGATCTCCACAAACAGGGTTGCCTACGCGTCCAAATCCATCTGCTTTCTCAATTTCCCCCATGTTTCTGGGGTTGCGAAAATGATCTAAAACTTTTTCAGAATACTGAGTTGATTTCATTTTAATCATTCACCTCATTATATTTTTTAATTAAATCTGGAGGAGTCAAAGGAGATAGTAGCCTTAATCTTTTTACTATTCCAGGCAACTTATCCAATAATTCATCAATATCTTGTTCTGTTGTGTTTCTTCCTAAAGTTATTACTAGAGATCCATGAGCCTCTTCATGAAGCAAGCCCATAGCAATCAGAGTATGGGATGCTTCTAATGTTTTTGATGAACACGCTGAACCAGTAGCCGCAGCGATATTTTCATCTTTTAGACTAAGTATTAATGACTCTCCTTCAATATAATCGAATCTAAAGTGAGCATTATGCGGAAGTCTTTTTTCTGGATGACCATTTAAATATGACTTCGGAATAACCTCTAATACTCCTTTTATCAACTTATCTCTTAATTTTCTTAATCTAGATGCTTCTTCATTTATTTGATTTTTCATTATTTCTGCAGCTTTTCCAAATCCAACAATTCCAGGTATATTTTCAGAACCAGACCTGAATCCTCTTTCTTGTCCTCCACCGATGATTATCGGATTTACTCGTAGACCCTTTTTCAAATATAAAGCACCTACACCTCTGGGACCATAAATATCATTTGAAGATAATGTTAACATATCAACGGGAATTTCTTGAACATCGATTGGAACAGAGCTTTCACTTGCTACAGCATCAGTATGAAACACAACATTATTTTTAACTGCGAGGTCGCTTATTTCCTTTAAAGGTTGTATTGATCCAACTTCATTACTTGCTGTAGAGATAGATATCAAAATTGTGTTTTGAGTAATTAAGCGTTCCAGTTTATCGATTCTTATTATTCCATATTGATCAACAGGAACTCTGCTGACCTCAAATCCTTCCCGTTCTAAATATTTAGCAATATTTAAAATTGAAATATGTTCTATCTCTGAAATAATTATATGATTGCCCTTCTTCTTGTTTCTCATAGCATAGCCGATTAACGCAAGATTATTTGATTCTGTAGCTCCTGATGTGAAAATTATAGACTCTGGATCTGGAGCATTGATAAATTCAGCTATTTTATGTCTAAATTCACTTAATGCATCAGTTGCCTCATCCCCTTCACAATGAAGTGATGATGGATTAGCAAACTTTTGATTTAAGTAAATAGTCATCTCCGAAATAACTCTAGAGTCAACAGGTTTCGCTGCTTGATAATCTAAATAAACACCCATTCTTCATTCCTCTCAAATTTTATTTTTTTTTCTTAAAATAAAATACTAAATCATCGCCATCTTTAAAAAACTCAACCAATTCAGTATCTGTCCTCTTTGCCCATCTCTTCAAATCTTCTTCAGCTGCAGGATCATCTGCTAATACCTTAAAACATTGTCCAACTTCAAGACTCTCACTTAAATTTCTAACTTCGAAAAGTGGTTCTGGACAATACAAACCTCTAGTATCCAACTCTTCATCATAATTAATTTCTTTTTCAGTCAAAATTTAATCCTCCATGTAAATTCAAAAAACTTGTTTTATTTTATTGGTTCTTAGGACATAAACGAATACCAAGAAGTATAAATATTCTCATTATATTTTAATCAATTTCACTGATATTCATAAAATAGATATAAAATACTTAAAAAAAGGAACTTATAATCTATAAATTAATTATTAAAATGGTCTAAAAAAAGTAAGGTTGTGATTAAAATAGAAAGACAATTAGCTTTCCAGTAAAAATTTACTTTACAGCTAATTCTTTGATATGTTTTACACCATCTACTGCATCATCAGCAAAATCATCTGCTCCAAGTTTTTTAGCAAGTTCCTCATTTAACGGAGCACCTCCAACTATTAATTTAACTTTATCTCTAAGACCAGCAGCTTTTAAAGCTTCATGAACAACGTTAATTTGTTCTACTGTCATTGTAAGCAAGGAACTTAGTGCTATAATAGATGCACCAGTTTCTTTTACTTTTTCTACAATTGTGTTTTCATCCACATCCATACCTAAATCATAAAGTTCAAAACCAGAACTCAATAGAAGAGAGCCAAGGATATTCTTTCCAATATCATGGTTATCTCCCTTAACAGTTGCTAGAATTATTTTTATTTTATCTGAAGATGTATCAGCTGCAGCTAACGCAGGTTGTAAAACAGTAAATGCTTCTTTCATTGTTTCACCAGCTAGCACTAGTTCAGTTAAATAATATTCTTTTTCTTCATAACGACGTCCTACTTCATCCATTCCCTTCGTTAAAGCGTTTAATATATCAAAAGGATCTTTATCTTCATCTATTGCTTCTTTTACAGCATCAGCAATATCATCAACTTCTAATTCAATTATCAGCTCAGTTAATTTTTCAAAATCCATAAAGATTTACACTTTTAATCCTTAATATTCCCATATAAAATTATAATTCGTAATTAAATTAATCCTTTAAAGTTTATTTTATTATAAAGATAATGAAGGTCAATCTCTAATTGGTTTGACGATTTAAGAACAAGAATGAGGGAGATGAGAAATAATCGAAATCTTAAAAAGGAAGTTTAAGATTTTAGAACAAAATTTATTTAGTTACCATTTTAATTAGGAAATTTCCTCACATTTGGTGGAATTCACACACGTATAGGGGATATTTTTTAATTTCTCAATCTTCCCTCATGACTATTTATGATACTTTAATATTTAAATTTATTTTAAAATCTGACATAAATTATAAAAATACAATATTAATTCTTTACATTGAATTTTAAAATATTCGTTATTTCTATCAAATATCTATGGGTACCAAGGTTTTTATTACCAGATTTGTGAATGAATTTATAAATAGGACGTCGAATTAAAAATGAAAGAAGATTCAATAGAAGAAAACTCAGAATTTGATGATAGTAATTTGGTAAAAGAACTCACTAAACAAGGTATATTAGTTTCCTGCATAAATGTTGTTAAAAATTATGAAATTGGAGATTTTATTGTAAAGGCAGTTGATAATGTCTCATTAGAAGTAATGGAAAACGAATTTGTAGTTATTAAAGGTCCAAGTGGTGCTGGAAAGACCACGTTATTAAATTTAATAGGTGGTTTAGATTCTCCTAATTCAGGAACGATCTATAATCAGGGAGTGAAAATTTCTGACATGGATCAAGAATCTTTAACTTTATTTCGGTTAGTAAACTCAGGTTTTATATTTCAAAACTATAATTTAATCAGTACCCTTACAGCGGAAGAAAACGTAATGTTCCCTATGAATCTTTCTGGGATGAACTTTGAAGAGCAGAGAAATCGTGCTGTAAAACTATTAAAAGAAATGAGATTAGGTGATAGACGAGAACATTTACCCTTTCAGCTATCTGCCGGTGAACAACAAAGAGTTGCTATTGCTAGAGCAATGGCAAATGATCCTCCAGTGATTTTAGCTGATGAGCCCACTGCCAATCTGGATAAAAAAACAAGTCAATTTATTAGAGATCTTTTCAAAGATTTAAAAACTAGTGATAAAACAATAATTATTGCTACTCATGATGATGATTTAATAGAATTAGCAGATCAAATAATTTCATTTGATGAAGGGAAAATAATAGAGGAAAAACACATATCAAATTAAAAAACCAGTTTTAAAGTCTAATATGTCATCTTTAGATTTTGCACTAAAGGATTTTTATCGTAAAAAAAATCAAACAATTCCTTATTTAATAGTAATCGCTTTAGTTTTTGCTATAACAGAATTTTTAATCTATTTTACTTCTTCTTTAGGTTTAAATCTATTTATTCAATCTGATTTTTCAAATGAATACTATTTCTCAGGGAGTATAAGTAAAGTATATAAACAATTCATTACCTTAATCCAGATTTTATTAATGATATTAGCTGTTTTTATAGTAGTTGCAATTTCTACCACTCATATTCTTAATAAGAAAAAAGATATTGGAATAATGAAAGCTTTAGGCACGTTACCTCGTAAGTTATATAATTTTTATCTTCTCGAGGTTTATATCATCTTTTTCATTGGTTTCTTCTTAGGTGTAATATTAGGTTTACTTTCCTTTACTATATTTAGCTTAATAATGAATTCATTTTATTTTTCTATTGAAATTCAAATTGATATATTATATACTTTAATACTCTTTTTTTCTTGTATTTTTGGGATATTTATTGTATCAGGATACGCCTTAAGAAAAATAGGGAAGGAAAAAATAATAAAAACATTTTCCAAGGATATTCCTTATGATTATGATGCTTCGAAAAAAATTAAATTTATCCCAAAATGGTTATCTTCTTTAGGTATTAATATCAAATTGTCAATTATTAATACTCTAAGAAGAAAGGGTGAGTTTAAAAGATATTTTATTATATTTTCATTAATTTGCTTAATAATATTCACACTTGGATTAGGTACAATCGTTTTAAGAACATCTTCAGAGGAGTGGATTCGTAAATCGCAAGGAGATAATATTATAATAATCGGTCATCAAGATGTGATCCAAAATTATTCATTAATGTATGAGATGTTCTCAAATCCAAGAATATTCGTCAACAACTCAGATATAAACTTTACAGATAAAAAATATTTATTTGACATTAATAATGTGCGTAATATCAAAGAATCCATTAATGATATCGAGAAAGTTGATGAAAGATTAATAGCTTTTTGTGACACAGAAGAAATGAGCAAAACAGTTATTGTTGATGGGGAATATGTGACGTATGGAAAGCATAGGACAGAAAACATTCCTATTATTGGGGTAAATCTAAGTAAGATTATCCAAAATTTTGAGATTGAGGGAAATTATTCTTTTCTGGATTATGAAATATTTATTGGAGATGGATTAGCTTACAATAATTTCGAAAAACCATTAATACAAAGTCTCAAAATCAAAGATATAGGTAATGAAAGTCATATATTTGAGATAACTGGTGTAATTATCGATAGTTTCTATAATGGATATGCTGGTTACATAAGTTTGGAGTCTTTTCAGAATAAACTTTTATTCTCAAATCAAACAATAAACATTGTTTTATTAAAATTAAGAAGTGGTTCCTATAAAAATATTAAAACTGATTTAGAAAATTATATTGAATCTAATTTGGGATCTGATTTTGCCCATATGAAAATGGATGGTGTATTTAAGAAGAATCTAAATTTCATATTTAATTTGTCACTATATCCGATGTTTTTAATGATTATTATGACAATTCTTGGTATATTATCTCTTTATAATTATCAAAAAAGCGGAATAATGGAAAAAGCAAGAGATTTCCTAATTATGAGAGCTTTAGGCACTAGAAATAAAGCTTTAAAAAGAATTCTTTTCTTGGAATCTACTTTTGTTATCATTCCTTCACTTTTGATAAGTTTAAGTATAGGTATGATTCTTAATTCAATTGTAATCTTTGGTCGTGTATATTTACCCCCATTATACATCCCTTTTGCCGTTTTTGCCATACTATTAATTGCTTTTACATTTTTTAATTTTCTAAGCTTATTTCCTATTATGAGAAAAATCAATAAGTTTACCATAAAAGACTTCGATATTTATTAAGGATATTTAACTTATTGTGAAATTTAGAAAATTTTATAAAAAATAATGAGTTAAATTTTAAAATCTATATAATTATTAATAAATTAATGCCCAAGAAATAGACACTGTATTAATATGTCAGAAGATGCATTAAAAAATAGAATCAGAGAATTAGAGAAGATATTGGAGCAAAAAGATCTTGAAATTGAACAGCTTGAAGACACCATCGAACAACATGAAGACACAATTATGGAATTAGAAGCTATTAAAGAACTAGAAGACGGAGCTAATACGAAGAGTAAGAAAATTCAAGCCGTAGAATCAAGATTTGCATATGAACTTGAAGAAAAAGAAAAATATATTCGGGATCTAAAGAATGCTATGGGCAAATTAAGAAAGGACTATACTCAACTACAACAAGAATTTGAAAAATTTAAACTTATAAATAAAGAATCATCCGTTATTAGGGTAGAAGATTTTAGGGAAAAAGTCCCATTAAATGCATTAGTAGCAGAATTACAGGATAAAGTAAACAAACAGAAATCACTCATTCATAAGTTGGAATATCAACTTAAAGAATCGGCAGAATTTAATGAAAAATTGAAAGAAAAAGAGAATATAATTGAAATTTACAAATCAGAAATCGATGAATTAAACCAAAAAATAACTAAT
This sequence comes from Promethearchaeia archaeon, assembly GCA_029856445.1. Taxonomy (GTDB): domain Archaea; phylum Asgardarchaeota; class Lokiarchaeia; order Sigyniarchaeales; family SOKP01; genus Loki-b32. The sequence goes on along the minus strand of JAHQWY010000033.1, from coordinate 7,984 downwards.
TTAAGTTCTGCTTCTCAGATTGAAAGCGGTGAATCAGTGACAAAAAAATTAATTGAAGATCTTCAAAAACAATTAAATAAATCTAAGAGACAAATACTTGATTTAAAACAGAAGCTTTCAAAATTTGAAAAAAAAAGTAAAAAGCCAGATAAAAAGGACCAAGAAATTGAAAAGTTAAAAAATGAAATTAAATCTTTAAAAAAAGGACAGGCAACCACTGATTCAGATCAAGCTGATATGGCATCATCTGAAGTGATTCACACATTAAAAGATGATTTACAAAATAAATTAAATAAATCAAAATTGGAAGTTAAGGCACTTCAGGAAGAACTTAAGAAATATAAAACTGGAGTTTTGTCAGAAACAAGTGGATCACAAAAAGAAATTGAAAGTAAATTGAAACTGCAAAGAGAGATGTCGATATTTTTACAGAAACAGTTAGAGGCTAAAGATGGGGAAATTGACACAATAAAAAACGAAGCAATGCAAATTAAAAAAAGATATAGACAATTAGAAAACCAATCAAAACTAAGAGATCAAAAGCTAAATGACTTACAAAAACAAGTTGAACTCTATACTACTCAAACACCAGCTCAGCCTCAAGAGGTTCCTCATTTAACACTAAGATTGAGGGAACTTAAAAGTATCATTGATGACTTACAAAAACAGAATATTGAACAAAGGATGGAAATTGCTCAATTAAGAAAAAAATAATTATTTTAATCATTCTTTTCGGATTCAATCTTAGAAAATTAACTATTTTTGTTGTTATTTTTAATCAAGAGAAGGTTATTTTAAATATTTTAATTGGTTAATCTAATTATGACGCTCACATTGCATATTTTAGGAAGTTCCGCAGCTACACCTACTAGAGAACGCAATTTGTCTTCAATGGCAATTAGGTATAGAAATAAAATCCTCTTATTTGATTGTGGCGAAGACTTCCAACGTAGATTTGCTGAAGCAGGATTAAAATTTAATAAACCTTTAATGATTTTTATATCCCATTTTCATGGAGACCATATCATTGGATTGCCAGGATTTCTATTTCGTTTAAGTTTAAATGATAGAACAGCCCCAATCGTAATTTTTGGTCCAAGAAATCTCTTTCTTTATCTAATTCTTCATAGAAAAATTCTTGGTCTAAAAGCTAATTATCCGATTAAAATTTATGAAATAAATCATTTAACTGAGGAGTTAATTGAATTTGAAGGATTAGATTCTGAACAGCCAATGAATAAAATCAAGATTCAAAATAACATTATTTATGATTCCAAATATTATACAATGAAATATGCTCTGGTAGAACATTCAGTAATTACTTATGCTTATGCGTTTATTGAAAAACCTCGTTTTGGAAAATTTGAACCTGAAAGAGTAAAAGCATTAGGAATTCCTGAAAGCCCTATTTGGAAGAAATTACAGGAAGGAAAAATAGTAGAGCATCAGGGAAAAAAGATTGATCCTGTAAAAGAAGGTATAATTGGACCAAAAAGACCAGGAAGGAAAATAACATATTCTGGAGATTTAGTACCAGGTAAGTCTTTAATTGAACTAGGAAAAGACTCTGATATTTTAGTTCATGAAGCAACATTCGCTAAAAGATTAGCTAACACTGCTCTAGAGAAAAAACATTCAACTTCTATTGATGCTGCTCGTGATGCTAAAGAAATGAATGCAAAACAATTGATATTGACACATATTTCATCTAGATATCAAGAAGATGCAGCAAAACTCCTTGAAGAAGCAAGAGAAATTTTTCCTAATACTATTTTAGCTGAGGATTTACTCAAAATTGAGCTAAAATAATTTATCTAAGAGATTGCTACTTATAAAAAAAAGAGAGAGCAAAAAAAAGCTTTTAATTTTTTTTACTATTAGCCCCCGGCTATATGTGGGAGAATTATAACTTCCGATTTTTCATTGATTTTAGTTTCTGGATCTGCTTTCTTTCCATCGACTAAAATTCCGAAGTATTTTCCTTCAAGGTTTAATTCTATTAGTAGATCTGCAACAGTCATAGATCTCTCGGGGCTAAACGTCTCATACAATCCGGTCTCTAATAATTCATTTATTTGTTTCATTTATTAAAAACACCTATTTGTAATTATTTATATTATAACCTTGATCATATTTAATATTATTTCCTTAGTAAAATATGTCTTTTGTAATTATGATTACAAAATTTTTGGGGATATAATCTCAATTTAGGACTTAAAATCACTAAATTTTTTATTTTCTCTTTTATTTCTTAACATAGTTGTTATTTTTTTCTGAGGAGATTTTAAGATTATCGAAGAAGAATTCATTGATTATTTTGAGTTTTTAGAAAAAATTAGAGCATCTGAGTCAATAATTAGAAACATAGATGATCCCGTTGAGCGAAATAAATCAATAAAAGAAGTCATTACAGCTTCATTGAATTTTTCTAATGACATTGCCCAATCTGGAGAATATTTTGAAGCAGGAGAATTTTTATGTTCTGTAGCAGTAATAATTGAAGACCTTGATTATTCAGAAGCACTCGATTTATATACTCATATTATAAATTTATATAGAAAACAGATCATTGACTATAAATTGCAGGCTAAACTACATGAAGTCGCTGAATTGTATTTAAGAATTGCTGAAATTTTTCTCGAGAAATTTCAAGATACGCTTTCAGAAAAAAAAAATATCTTGAATAGTATTACGTTCCTAAAACAAGAAAGTACTCTTCTAAAAGAATTTGATGAGACACGGAAACTTGCTCAAAATTACCAAAATATAGCTGAATTGTATTGGAAATCTTCTGATTTTAAAAATGCTATTATATATTACGAAAAAGTAATCAAAATCTCGAAGATTCATCATTTTTATGATATGCTATCGTTTTCTTATCAGCAAATAAGTGTTTGCTATGAGGAATTAGATGATTATAACACCGCTCAGGAGTTAATTTTGGATGGAGTAGATTTTTTTTCAGATTTAGCAACCACATTAGAGGAAAAGAATGAAAGCTTAACATTAGCTCAAATATATCAGGTATTGAAAAATCTCCATAAAATTTTGGCTGAAGAGGAGCAATATATAAATTATTCTAAAAGAGAAGCTGGAGCTTACATAGATTTAGCGGAAAAGCTTGAAAAGAAAACAGAAAATTACCATAAAATTGCTAGATATTATCGGGGTGCTGGATTATGTTATCAAGAGATTGAGAATAATTTAATTGAATGTGCTTCATGCTTTTTATTAGCAGGAAACTTTTCAGAGAAGTTAGAAGATTTTAGTCAAGCAGCGATGAATTTTTTTGATGGCGCCAATGTATTTAAGGAACTAAATAATTTAGAAATGGCCTATAAGCATTTTATAAAAGCTGGAGATAATTATTGGAAGATAGGGAGTATAAATGAGTCTACAGAAAGTTATTTAAATGCTTATGATATTGCAATAGAAGGCCATTTAGAATATAATAGGTTTGGTATATTTAATCAAATAATCAGGGGATTAAATAAAATTGCCGAAGAAGGTTTAAAGAACAAGCAATTTTATACAGCAGCAACTTTAATATTAGAAAGTATCAAATTTTATGAACAACTTGATACAGCTAAAGATTTTCTTCTACGTGAGATGGTTAATAATGTTTATCGATACTATTATCGAGCTGCTAATTTAAAGAAAATTGGGTATTCTCACATTGTACTCAGCTATGTCTTAGCTTCTATATCATGCATTTTAAATGGGAAATTAGAAAAAGGTTGGAAAGTTATATCAGAGATTGAGTATGAAGGTCCAACAGTTAATAAATACAAAAAAATAATAAAAATAATGATCGAACAGGTGTCTAAGGGTTATGAAGTCGAGTTAAGTAATTTCCCATTCCCCTTAAGGAGATTAATTGAGAGTTCTGAAGAAATTATGTTTTTGTTGAAGCTATTCAAAGGTTTCAAACTCAGATAAATAGACTTTTTTGTAGAAAGGTGTTGGAGTGATTTAAAACCTAAAATATTTAAAACCAACACTTTATCATTATATTAAATCTTTTGTATAATCTGTTAAAATAAGATTTAATTTCTAGATAATACGTTTGAATGGGAGATTTTACATGAAAAGAATTAACAAATTTCTAGTTATTATAATATTATGCCTAATACTTCTCGGGGCCATGATTCCACTTGTTTTAATAAATATTAATAAAATTAATAAAAAAACTCCTTCTCAATCTGGCCATGTTAATATTTATGTCAATTCCACGATTTATAGTAGTATATCATCCGATTTAGCTCAATATAAACAAGACATTATTAATCAAGGATATACCGCAGATGTTATCAGTTGGGCTATAAATAATGTAACTCAGCTTAAAAATAATATATCAGTAGCATATTCTAATGGTTTAGTTGGAGCTGTTTTGATAGGACAGCTTCCCTATGCTGAAGCAAGATATTGGGATTCAGGATGGGCAATGTATCGTTATTTCTCATGTGATTTGTATCTAATGGATTTGGATGGAAATTGGACAGATGTAAATATGAATAATTATTACGATGTAGGAGCTTCTGATAATAATATTGAACATAATAATGGTACAGCGGACTGGTTCCCTGAAATCTGGGTTGCTCGTATCAGTCCATATACAATATCTGAAATTGGATTTAATCCTATTACAGCTCTCAATAACTATTTCTATCGAAATCACAATTTAAGGATTGGACTTACTTATAGACCGCATAAAGCCTTATTATATATAGATGATGAATGGGCAACTTATAGAAGTGAATGGGTAAGTAACTTTACTGCCTATACCGGTAATGATCTTACTTGTGAATCTGATTATGCTTATTATAGTAATGATTACACTAATTCCATAAGTTTTCTTTCAAATATTTCAGATATTGCGCATCCTAATTTTACTAGCTATGAATTAGTTCATATTATGGCTCATTGTAATAGCACTGATCAATTATTTGGAGTAACTAATATACCATATCAGCCAAATCCCTTAGATGGTGTTTTAAATTATCATCAAATTTATATGAACGGTCCACAACCGCTCTTCTATAATCTTTATTCATGTTTTTCAGGAAATCTGATGCAAACGAACAATATAGGAACTCATTATCTCTTCAGTGGTCAATCTTTACTTGTAATAGCATGTGCGAGATCTGGTGGTATGTGTTTATATCAACCTTTTTATGACTCTCTTAGAGACGGAAAAACTTTTGGAGAGAGCTTTAAAGATTGGTTTTATGGTCCAGAAATTATCCCTTTGAACCATTGGGAAGAAGTTTATGGAATGACAATATTTGGGGATCCTTTATTAACTATTTATATGACCTAGATACCTTTTTTAGGCGTTATTGATAAAAATAAAACAACACAAATTTTTTTTTTCTTTATATCAAATATTCCACTTAATTCAATAATTAATAATGCCGGAAACAGAAAAAATTGTCATAAGTTTTGATTTAGATTATACTTTAATCAACAATAGGAAAGGAATCATTAATTCTTTTAATTATGCTTTAAGAAGGTTCAATCTTCCTAAAGTTGATAAATCAATCATAGAAAAAATGATAGGGATTCCTTTAAATGATATGTTTGCAAAATTTACTCAATTAGAACCATCAAAATTATCCATTACTTTTCGAGAATATTATAGTGCTAAAGGAATCTACCAATCTAAATTATTAACAGGAGTAAAAAATAAACTTAAGGAATTAAAACTCCAAAACTTTACTTTGGGTGTAATTACATCAAAAAAACAAAGTATAGCAGTGAAAATAACAGAATATTTGAAAATTGATGAATATTTTGATTATATTTTAGGAGAAACTGAAACAATAAGAAGTAAACTTGACCCAAATTTAATAAAAATCTTATCAGAAAAATATCCGAAATCTAAAATCCTAATAATTGGGGACCATCCAAAAGATGCTTTGCTTGCAAACAATTTAGATTGTCCATTTATTGGAGTATTAACAGGTTTTCACACAGCAAACCAATTAAAAGAAGCAAGAAATAGTGAGAAACAAACATTAATAATAAAAAATGTTAAAAGTATTACAGTTGATATGATTTATTCACTTTTATAGAATGCAAGTTAAATGAACTGATTAATTTAAAAAAGATAAAAAAAGAATAAAGGACTTTATTTTTCCCAAGATTCATATTCTTCCATGAATTCCTTCGGTTTCCACTGGATTTCCATAAATTTGGGAATTCCTGAACTATCACGAGGTCCAACAACTACATAAGCATCTGCTTCATCTTCTAATGCTCCACTTAATCGAGCAGCCATTCCTGGAAGAACAAGGATTCGATGATTCACTTTATCAAAAGCTTTAAATTCCTTAACAGCTTCAGCTATTCCACCAGCATTGAATTGTCCTCCTGCCACTGCGCTCTCAATCCCAATGCCTTCCGTATCAACCACTAAAAGCCAACAATTCAAATTTGCTCCTTGTAAATCCTGCTCAACAGGAATTTTTGTCATTCTATAATTACTTGTAACAAAAATTGGTGCCATATCATCAGGTTCTCCAATTTTATAAATACCAGCATCAACCGCAGGATAAATTCTAGGATCGGAAAATATACTCTGACGCAACGTCATAAGAGCTAAAAGAGCCCAAATTTCTTCTTTTTTCTGCCCAGTGTGTAATACTATTAAATTTGTATCTATAGATTCCATAATTGCCCCCATGATTATTTCTTGAAATTGATGTTCCCAAAGTTCTTTATCATTTCCAATTTTTACTTGATTCCAATAAACTGCAGGAACGCCCATAACCGGCCATCCTGCATTGATGTCATTTTTATCAATTGCAGCACTTCTTAATTGCATAATCCTATCATACGTTAATGAAAGATTTCCAGGTCCAAAAAACGTTCCTGAATCCAATATCATTTCTTTTACACCTAGTTTCTGCAAAGTTGCACTTAGGGACATTAATTCATCTAATTCATTTGAGAAAACAGCTACAGGTATATTATTTTCAATTGCAAATTTACCGATTTGTTCCCAAGAATCTTTTGTGGCAGCATATAGTAATGGTTTTCTGCTTTTAATTGCTTCCGCAGCATATAACAAAATGTCTGCATCAAAAGTACATAACATGATTGGTAGGTTTGAGGATTCTGCTATTTTACGCGCTGCTAATTTGAATTGTTCCTTATCTCCAGATACATTTCTTAAAGCAACACCATCTAAAGTAAGTACATCACCAATCCTTTCTATTTTAAGTTCTGAAAGATATTTAACAGTTTCTTCTATGTCACCATCATCATCTGCAATTTCAATAAAAATTGAAGTCTGATTATAAAAAGTTAATTGATGACGGTATAGGACTTCCTCACCCCCGATAATAGCAATTCTATCACCAGTACCAACAGTTATAGATCTCTGAGGAGGCGTTATTAGAGTTATTAACTTCTCTCGATTCTTAGCTTGTTTAGGATCCTGCATTAAATGTGTGCAATCTTGAACTATAACTTTCCGTTCTAAGATATCTGTTGCAAACGCCATACATGTATCGTATCCACACTCTTTACAATTACTTTTATCTAAAAGTGCATAGACTTCTAGTGGACTTGGTCTTGCCATTTTATTTTCTCCAAATAGATTTTTTTTTTCCTTGAATAAGTATGTTTAGTCTAATTGTAAATTGAATTAAAAATTTGGTTTTTTCAGAACTATTGAAGATTAACCTCCATTTTTTTCATAAATTATCTTACTAAAAAATTAGTCTTTTTTCTTATTTTCCTGCTAGTAGTTCTAAATTTTGAATTGATTCTTGTTTTAATTCAATAAGTCAACTTGATAGAAACATATTATATCTAAAAGAATAAATAAAAAATTGAATTTTAATGATTGATGTTAATAATATTCTGTCTTCGATACAAGTAATGCGAAAAAACTGTAAAAAACAATATTTACAATACAGCTTATCACCAGATATATTAGAATTGATTCAACAGTAATTGGACTAGGCCAAATGAAAAA
>JAHQWY010000280.1 GCA_029856445.1 Promethearchaeia archaeon | reverse complement strand
TCTATAAACCTATATCCAAATAAATCAACATATTTTATACCACTTGAAAATTTTTTTATTGGATATTCGATTTCTTCAATCTCAACAGATCTCTTTCCCTCAAAGATAGAATTATAGATTTTTAGACCTCTTTCTTTAAGCTCTTCCATTTTAACCTCATGAGTTTTTATAATTTCAAGAACACTATTGTGTCATAATTTATTGCATTTTATAAATTCTCAAATCAAAAAATAAATATTCTCTTTATTATAAAAAATTATAATAATAATTACTCAATTTTAAATGCTTAAAACCTACTTATTTCATTATAAGAACAAGAAGAAGTTGTAATATAGCAATAGTGTAATAAGGGGTTTTTATGGTTTATTTTGAGATTAATCAATTAGGATTTAATTGTGGAATTAGTAAATCTAACTGTCCAAAATATCCTAAATCTTGTATGTCATGTCTCAAAAAGAAACTTAAGGAGCTAGGATTTGAGGTTGATTCAAATCTAGAAGTATTTGAACTAGATTCTTATGAAAGGCATCTCCAAGTGGAACGAGAAATTATCTGGCAAAAATTTTCAGATGTATTGAATATTAGACATATAGTATTAATGGATAAAGAATCAGGTTTGAAATTATTAAATTATTCTGTTTCTGGAGCAGAAATGGATGCTGATTTGTTAAGCGGTTTTATACAAGCGAATATTACTTTCTCAGAATCAGATAGTATTTCTTCAAATGGATCAATAAATCTTATAAATCAACAATTTTATGAATTTCAGTATCAAAATTTCAATATTTTATTAAAAAATGGAGAATTTATAAGACTTTGCTTGATTCTTGACCAAAAAGCCTCTGATAGCATGAGAACTACTGTTATGCAGTTTTTACAGGAATATGAGGAATTATTTCATGAGGTGATTAGTAATTTTAGAGAATCTGGAATATTTAATACCGAAAATATGATTGAATATCTAATTGATTCTTTTAACATTAAATTAGTATTTCCTATGTCATTAGCACATAGCATTAGTCCTAATGAAATAGAAAAAATAAATCAAAACCAACTTCAAAAAGCTGTCTTTAATTTAGCTAAAGAACACCTAGTTTCTAAATCATTTTTCTCTATTAATAATCTACTTAATCGAGTCAAGAAAATTGTAAATCTTGAAGCAAATCTTATTCTTTATGAAATTTATCAGCTTGTAGAAAGCAATGTTTTTGTTCCCATAAACCTTGAAACTGTTGCGAGTGATTTAGAAATGAGAGAGGAGACCACCTCCGAAAAATTAGCAAAATTTAAACCAATCTCATCTTTAATTACCGATGATTCTGGAATTGAAGATTTACGAATAGATTTAGATGAAATGAGTATTTTAACAGCAAACAAAACAATAAAAGAATTCCTTAAGAAAGGAAAAGATGCTGAAAAGACTTTAGCTTATCAGATTGCCGAAAAAGAATATAAGAGAGCTCTTTATATAGCAAAGGAATTTAACCTTAAAGAGGAAATTACACGAATTTCTCAATCCGTTTTAAATCTCGAGAAAAAAGAAAAACAATTAGAATTAGATTTTGCACTAGAAGCGGGAGAAAATGCTGAAAAGAATGGAGATTATATAAATAGTATTAATTTTTATCAAAAAGCTCTAAAGATTTTAGAAAGTTTCTTAATTTTCAACATTTCAGATTCCAGAATTAAGAAACTAAAGAAAAAAATCATAAAACTTCGTGAGGAGATTCAGTAGAATTTAATATCTTCACTTACAACTTCATGATGGCAAACTTTAATAGATCCATTTGAAGATGCTATTAATTTAATACCATCTAATACTTGCACATAAGAAGCTAATATCACTAGATTCTGGTTGTTCCCCTTTAATTCAACATAATTATTAATTACACAATTATCAGAAACTATTGCTTTTTCAATGTTAACATTCTCCGAGATATAAGCTTCATCATAAATTAATGTTTCTTTAATTTTAGTATTATCTCCAATATACACATTATCCCCAATTATTACATTAGGACCTATTTCGCAATTTTTTCGCAATATAACATTTTTTCCTATAGCAACAGGAGGATAAATTAGAGCTTTTCCATCAATATCGAGACTATTATCGATTAAATTTCTTTTTTGGCCATTCGAATCCTTTAAAATTTCTGTCATCATCTGAATATTCCCTTCTAATAGTTCTTCAGGTTTTCCGATGTCTTTCCAAATACCCGTTATTGGAAAATTATACAGATTGCCTTCGTCTGCAAGTTTAGGAAAAACTTCCTTCTCGATTGATACTTTTTTCGCAGGGACGATATAATTGAAAACCTCTGGTTCAAAGAGATAAACTCCTGCATTAATAGGCATCGGAACAATTTTTCCTTCAGGAGGAACATAGTCATCTTTTTCTAGAAATTTATTGATTTTGCTTGAATCCTCATCAACTATCAATACACCATACCGTGAAGGGTCTTCTACTACCTTGCTTGCAATTAATCCAATTCCCTTACATATTTCATGTTTTTTAATCATCTGACTAAAATCAAAGTTTAAGACGACATCTCCATTAAGCATAAAAAAATTATCATCTTTCAAATAATCCTCGGCTAGCTTTATAGCACCTGCGGTCCCCATTGGCACTTTCTCGTCTGTATATTGAATACTTACTCCAAAATCCCTACCATCTTTAAAATAGTTTTTTAAAACATCGGCCATGACGCTCACTGCTAATATTATTTCAGTTACTCCTGCTGCTCTCAGTAAAAGTATTTGACGCTCTATAACTGGCTTATTGACTATAGGAATTAAAGGTTTTGGAATGGTACATGTCAAAGGTCGTAACCGTGTTCCCCAACCACCAGAGATAATGATTCCTTTTGTCATTATTTGATTTTGGTGTCTCAATAAAATAAATTGTTTATTTTAGGATATTGAATTTTAATTAAAATAGAAATTAAAATTTAATTAAAAACCTACAAACTTGAAATTATAAAATTCAACCTTATTACAGATTAATTATCTTATAAAAAGATAAAAAAAAGAAATTATTTCTTGTATAAAGGATCTGCTTCTTGCAATACACGTCTCTGAACTTTTCCTAAAATATTTTTAGGTACTTCGTCAATAAACTCAATGATAGTAGGACATTTCCATTTAGTCATATTTTTTTCTGTCCAAGCCATTAATTCTTCTTCGGTAATTTTACCTTTATACTCAGGTTTTAAAGCAACCCATGCTTTTGTTATCTCGCCAACTTTTCCTTTTGGATCAGGAAGACCAGCTACGGCAGCTTCCGAAACGGCTTCATTACTCATAAGCATAGTCTCAACTTCAGCTGGAAAGACTGAATGACCTGCCACTTTAATTAACTGCTTCTTTCTGTCTCTGAGCGCTACAGTACCATCTTCATTCATAAATCCAATATCACCTGTAAGTAGCCATGTTCGACCATCCCATGTTTTTAAGGTGTCTGCAGTCTCATCTGGTTGTCCTAAGTATCCTTTCATTACCTGAGGACCACATACACATAATTCACCTGTGTGTTCTTCACCGTATTTTGAATTTTTTGTTCCATCTGCTATTGGTCCCTTCTCAAATTCATCTACATCAAAAATGCCCCAATCAGTACCTGGAAATGGCATTCCGATTACACCATCAGGACTTTCACCAAATAGGTTCCCAGCACTGACAACGGGGCTTGCTTCAGAAAGTCCGTATCCTTCAACGATCCGTCCACCAGTATTTTTCTCAAATGCTTCGCGAACTGGAGCATGTAAAGGACCTGCACCTGAAATAGAAAGTCTTAATTTTCCCATTAATTCTGGAAATTTGTCAAGACGTGGAAAATCAGCAATCCTTTTAAAGAGTATTTCAGCACCAGCATAAAATAGTCCCTTTGGAGCAGGGATATGATTAATCTCTTTTAAAAATTCTTCAGTTGGGGGAGGTCTTGGAAAGAGCATCATCCAACCGCCTAAAGCAATCGCTGAATTCATCACTGTAGTCATAGCAAATGAATGGAATAATGGTAATGCTCCAATATCCCCGACACCTGGATCTTCTCCTCCAACCCAAAGCAATGCTTGAGTTGCATTCGAAACTAAATTAAAATGTGTTAGTATTGTCGCTTTAGGCACTCCTGTTGTTCCACCGGTCATAATATATGTAGCGGTGTGCTCAGTTGGATCAAAATCTACTTTTGGAAGGTCTGGTTCGGTACTAATGAGATCTAAGAAATTAATAGCACTTGGAAAATCTACTTTTCCTTTTGGTATCTTTTTGATCATTTTTCCAATCTTTTTTTTCCATCCTGGAAGCCCTGACGCTAAATCAGCAACATTAGTATAAACAACCATTTCTATATTTGATTTACTAATTATTGGGTGAGCTAATTCTTCAAACAATGCATCTAATGTGATTAATACTCTAGCACCAGTTAATTTAAGATGATGTAATACTTCTAATGGTTTATATGTTGGATTAATTCCTGTGGCTATAGCACCTAATTTAACTGTAGCATAGAAGGATATTACGTATTGAAAACTATTAGGCATTAAGAATGCTATAACATCTCCCTTCTTCACGCCTAAATTATTAAGAGCAGTTGCCAAAGAATCTATTAAACGCCCTGCTTCCTCATAAGTCATCCAGGAGTCTAAAAACCACATCATATTATCATTCGCATATTTCTTTCTTTGCCTTTCAAAAAATTCCCCTAACGATATTTTTTCAAATTCATAGTTTTTTGGAGTATCTTTAGGCCACCATTTTTTAAACCATGCTTTATCTTCATCAACTTGCCATTCTGCCATCTTAATTACACTTTTCATGATTCTTTAAAATTAGATTACAATTTTTTAAATAGATGTGTAAACACTAATTGAAGTTAGATTATATTTATAAAGTTTTTAAAAATTAATTATAAACAACGTATTATTCTAAAGTTTTAGAAATTATAATAAAAAAGAATAAAAGATACTAATAATTCGAAATACTTAGAAATTGAATAAATGAGAGATATAGAAAAAATGCCGTGCATACATGGTTTAGATGAAATAAATT
>JAHQWY010000279.1 GCA_029856445.1 Promethearchaeia archaeon | reverse complement strand
CTTTTTTTCTTTTTGCATTAATCCCGTCGATCTTTGGCTTCAAAGCTTTCTTTTTTAAGTCTAATTCCTCGAGTTTAGATTCTAAATGGTTAGTCATAATACTTTTTAATAAAGGAAATTATTTAAAGAATTAGCTAAAGCGATTTAAGAATGAATAAAAAATATATCTTTAGCATTATTTCAAATAATCAAATTATCTAAAAACCTATTAAAATTTCTATGTCAAAAAAGATTTTGATACCCGAACCAGAAGATAACTTGAAGTTTATTGATATTCATTGTCATTTACCATTTCCTCGCCCTAAAAATGACCAATTGCCAAGTGATCAAGAACAATATAAAAATTTCTTTCGATTGGGAGGACAATATTTAATTACAAGTACGATAAATATAGATACACTCAATCTTACATTATCATTTATCAAAGAAGGTTATAAAAATTTTGGCTTCACTTGCGGGTGGGCACCCCAAACTGTAACATATACCTCTAAAGATAACTATGAAACTGAATGGAAAAAATGGATTTATTATATATTAAATCATACTGAAGATTTTTTAGCTATAGGTGAGATTGGTTTAGATTTTCATCATGCAAAAACTCTAGAAAAAAGAAATAGGCAAATACATGTTCTTAAACAAATAATTGAAATAACAAAAGATTTTGATAAACCCTATGTTTTACATGTCAGAAATGCAGCTGAACACGAATTTGATCTTAAAAATCCAAAACATAGATTCAATAAAAAAGATGGTGCTAATAAAGAAATCTTAAAAATTTTAAAAGAATTTAATATTTCTCCAAAAAAGATTCTTTGGCATTGCTTTTCGGGACCAGAAGATTATGGAAGAACATTACCTAATCAGGGTTTTATCATTTCTGTTCCAAGTTCCGCTTATGGGTTTAACAGATGGCGTAAGGTTTCAGAGAATACTCCTTTAGGATCCATAGTAACTGAAACAGATTCTTATTACCAACATCCGTATAAAAGAGGACCTATAAACGTTCCTTCGAATGTGAGATATGCAATTGCTGCTCTTGCATATTCCCATAATGTATCTCAAAAGTTAGTGAGTAAAAGAACAGTGGAGAACGCAATAAAATTCTTTAATTTAGAGATTGAAAATTAGAAATATTAAAAAATTAGAAACTCATTACTCTAAATACTAATTATTGACTTAATTAAAAATGGTGAATTTATTGAAAATTTTAATAACTTATTTTTCCCAAACGGGAAATACTGAAAAAGTTGCAAAAAGTATTTATGAAGGGTGTCAAGGTGAAGATGTAGAATTAAAACCTATTAAAGAAGTGGATCCTTCAGATTTGAAAAACTATGATTTAGTCTTTTTAGGATCTGGAATTTATGCGAGTAGAGTAAATAAATCTCTCGCAGACTTAGTAGCTGCTGCTCAAGATTTACCACCTAAATTCGTCTTTTTCAACACTCATGCGAGTAAAGAAGCATATCAAGATGGTTTTAAAGTGGTGAAATCAAAAATTGGTCAATCCTCACAAATAATAGATGAGTTTGATTGTTGTGGCGATAATATTGGTGTACCTGAGGCAATACGAAAATCAATGTTAGACCGATTGCCAGAAGATAAACGGAAAGAAGCTGAAGCACATCAACAATGGCTTAAAGGAAGACCTAATGAAGAAGATTTACAGAATGCAAGAATTTTTGCTCAATCTGTGATAAAAAAGTTGTGATCTTATTAATTGCTAAATTCTAATTTATATTTCTCTTTAATTTCAATTATTTTCTTAGGTTTTTTATTAGAATTTCAAATAATTTCAAAACGATTATAGCAGAAATTGACCATATTAGGACATCAATAATAAAATTTGACCAATTAACATTTTTAGTAGCCCCAGGATAAATAACTTGACTTAGCCAATAAAAAGGATATCCCCATTTTTTGATTCCGAGTAGCTTTCCAGTGGGATAACTAAAAAGTCCTGAAATTAATGTAATAATTATCCCACATAGAATACCGATTAAGACAAGTAGAGCTAATTTTCCTTTTATATACAATTTCTCAATTTTATCTTGTTTTTAAGATCTTCATTTGCAATAGGAACAATTTTCTAAAAATACTTTTTATAAATTGACTTCTAAATGAAGTTCTAATTAATTTCAATAAAATATATCGTTTTGGCTTGTATGAACTCCTATTTTCATCAAATCCTATTCGTTTAATGTAAAAATTGTTTTGAAGCATTGAAATGATTAATTGGTAGGTAATAATCGCGATAATATCCCATGCTCGTTTTATATGGATCTCAGGGTATTGTAATTGTTCTCCTATTGCCATTCTAACAACCTCTATAATATGATATAAATCAATATTACTTCCTATAAGTTCTTTAGTTGCCCATAATAAATACAAACAGCCACTACAATAAGAAATTAACGCCTTTGCACCTGTATCTTCCGCTTCTTTAAATTTTTTATAACCTTCCGAAATAATATCGAATGGGATTGATATATTTCGTACCCAAGAGGCTCCTGCTCCAAAACCACAGCAGAGAGAATCTTTTTTGATGTGTTTCATTTCTTTAATTTCGCAACCACATAATTCCAAGATTTTTCTTGGTGGTTCCCAATATATTCCATTTAAGGTTTTTGAATAACAGTTATCATGAATAGTCACACTGATGTTTAATGGGTTTTTTATTTCAATTTTGGTAGATTTTAGAGAATTTAATAACCATTCATTGAAATTAATGAAATTACGATTATGTTTAACTCCCATTTCTTTAGGATGTACTTCTGAAAAGATATATTGAACGGCATCCAATGTATGAGTAATGTTTTTTATATCCCATTTATCAAAATCAATTTTACATTTTTCCGCAATTTTTTGGACAATGTCTAAGTATCCTCCTTGGTATAAATATGCACCACCCTCCCATTGATCAATTAGATCAACTGGTTTAAAATAATCTAATAATTTGCTTCCACCTAGTATAAAAGGAAATAAATGAGTATAATTTCCAATTACCAAGATATTATCTTCTGGTTTGGGGGAATAATTCATCCAATTATAGATCCACTCTCTTTCTTTATCAGATAGGAAAACATTAAGTAATTGCCAAATATTTGGTTCTTCTGTAGGACAAACAAATCTATATAATGGAGGAGCACCTCGTTTTTTATATAATGCATTCCAATTTTCGAGAATTAGTTGATAAGGATTAGCCTTTTGAGGACAATATAAATTACAAGAAAAACATGTATTACATCTGGAGAGAACATGCTTAGAATTTTGTCTTTTTATTAATCTTTCAATTTCTTTTTTTGATTCTTCTAAGGGTAAATGCAATACAGGACATAAATGAAAACACAGTCCACACAGATCACATAATTCTTCTTTAAAAGCAGAGATTCTATTACTCGCAGTCATCTTTTACCATGCCTCTCCATATAGCGGTGGATCTTCTGGGATGTCAGCTAACTTGAAGGTCTTTTTGGAAAAAATCTTTGGTATCTGTTTCCATATAGTACCCCAGAAGAAATGTTTAGCACGTTTTTTTTTAATTTTTTTTGTAAGAGAAGGTTTCTCCCCAATTGCAATTTGTAAGAGTTCGATAATATGATATACTTTCAGCTTCTTAACGTATAATTTTTTATTTGCGGTGAAAGTTGCTAAACAACCGGCACAATAAACACAAATTCCTTCAGTTTTAGATTTTTTAAATTCTTTAAAGTCCCTAAGTGCTGCTGACCTTATTTTGAATGGCTGATAAGAAGAATCTATTGAGAAACCTGCCCCTATTCCACAACATCGCATGTTTTCTCTGCATGCCTTAATTTCCACTATTTCAACTCCAATTACATTAAGGATTTTCCTTGGCAGATCCATATATTCTTCTCCAAACATCTTGGCGTAACAAGAGTCCTGAATTGATAGAGTCATATTAAGTTGATTCTTAATTTGGATTTGACCATTTTCAATTTTTTCCCAAATATATTGAATATATGATTTAATTTCATCAAACTTATAAGTAAGACCATATTGAGGAAGAACATTTTTAAACACATTTGTTCCTGCTGTACATAAAACTAATAACTTTTTTGGTTTTAGAGTATTAAACCAATTATCCAATCGCTTTGTAACTTGAAATAACTCATCTCGATATCCAGTACGAAATAATGTTTCACCACAGCAATATTCTAAACGTCCTCTTATATCTAAATCCTTGAAAACGCTTGTTTGAGTTAATTCTGCAAAGGTAATAATATTACATCCTGGATATGTTAAAATATCGTTTTTTAAGGGTTCTAAAGATGCCCAACTTCTAACCAATTCTTTTGTTTCTTTTGGAAGATGTTCCATAACATAAGATCTAAAATTTGGATAATGAGGATATAGAGTCATATAAAATCTTCCCCTTTTCCTCAATCCTTCCTTATTATATTGCTCATTCCATCTTTCTAGAACAAGATTCGCAGGATGAGCATTTTCGGGACAATAAAAATTACAGGAAAAACAACTTTGACATTCAGATAAAACCTTTTCAGATTTTTCCTTGTTAATCAATCTTTTCATTTCTTCAACTGATTCTTCTTTAGAAAGATTCATCACCGGACATCTATTAAAACAATCCCCACATAAAGTACAAGCACTTTCATCAAATTCAGAAAAAAATTCTGGTCCCACAGGCTTAATATTAGTCATGTTGTATAACCAAAAATAAATAGGATGTTTAAATGGATGTGTAATTATTATTAATTAAAATTAGGGAAAAATTCCTCTTAAATCAAAAGCTTTGGCAATCCGTGACACCGCTATAATGTAAGCAGCAGTACGAAGTGGAATCTTTCGCTCTTTATGTAGCGTATATACATCTTCAAAAGCTTCAATCATAATTCTTTTTAATTCTTTATTGATTCTCTCCAAATCCCAAAAATAAGCATGAATATCTTGAACATATTCAAAATACGAGACACATACACCTCCTGCATTTGCAAGGATATCTGGAATTACATAGATCCCTTTATCGAATAAAATTTGGTCTGCTTCAGGTGTAGTTGGACCATTAGCA